>NZ_JACALO010000055.1:0-12291 GCF_030328185.1 Empedobacter sp. 225-1
TTTCTTTTTTACTAATTGAACGTATTGTTCGATGTTTTTCTAAAACTTCTTTCACACAGCGTAACTTAAATGCTACATCATATTTTACTTTTCTTGTTATAAAAAATGCCCCCAAAAGTGTCTAACTTTTTGGGGGCAGTGTATATCGAGAATCCTTTTTATTTCTATATAAAGTTGTTCTTACAAAACTTCTTTAATTGCTGCGTTTAACTTTTCAGTAATATCTTCAATAGAACCTACTCCATCAATCTCAACCCATTTTCCTTGTGCTTTGTAGTGTTCAGCTACAATTGCAGTTTTTTGGTAATACTCAGTAATACGATCACGAATAATTTTTTCGTCTACATCATCTGCACGTCCAGATGTTTTTCCGCGCTCTAATAAACGTTCTACTAAAATTTCGTCATCGACAACTAATGCCAATGTAATCGAAACTTCGTTGTTATATTTATCAGCAAGGATTTTATCTAAAGCCTCTGCTTGTGACGTAGTACGTGGATATCCATCAAAAATATATCCTTGTTCATTTGGATTATTGTCTAAATGATCAACCAACATATTTGTTGTCACCTCGTCTGGAACTAACTGCCCCTTGTCCATGTAAGATTTTACAAGTGCACCTAATTCTGTTTCATTTTTTAAGTTGAAACGGAACAAGTCTCCTGTAGAAATTTGAGGAGTTTGGTATTTTTCTTCTAAAAATTTAGCTTGTGTTCCTTTACCACTGCCAGGAGGTCCGAACAATACAATGTTTAGCATGTTGTTTAATGTTTTATTTGATAAATATCTGGTAAATTTCTTCCTAATCCGTCAAAATCTAATCCATAACCTACTACAAATTTGTCAGGAATAGAAATTCCTACTAAATCTACTTTCAACTCTTTTTTGTAAGCATCTGGTTTAAATAATAAAGTAGCTACTTTCAAAGACTTCACCTTTTTCTCTTTCAGGATACGGTGCAATTCTACTAACGTATTACCTGTATCTACAATATCTTCTAAAATAATTACATGACGTCCTTCAACACTCATCGGAATATCCATCTCAATTTGAACTTTTCCTGTTGATTCTGTTCCTTCGTAAGATTTTAACTTCAAGAAAGAAATCTCACATTCTCCTTGATATTGTTTTAAGAAATCGCTAAAGAACATGACAACTCCGTTTAAAACTCCGACAAAAATCGGCCTTTCGTCTTTGTATTCTTCATAAACTTCGTTTGCCATATTTTTGATGGCGTGTTCTATTTCTTCAAATGCGATGTACGGAATAAATTTTTTACCGTGAATTTCTATTTCTTTCATTGTTTGAGATATTCAAATATATACTTTTTTTGATAAAGTTTAAAACATTTATCTATTTTATTAGATTGTCATTGAGAAAATACGTGTTTCAGGCTCGTTATCTATCATTCTCTTATCGAATGTCATACATACATTTCGAACAAATGGACGTCCTTGTTCTTTCACGATTAAACCATTTTCTACAAATTCAATCAAATTATCGTCTACCATGCCTTGTAACATCGTTTTAATTCGCTCTACATCATCAAATCTCATACTTTCATCAGCCCAAGAAGTTTCTAAATTACACATTAAATTTAGAATATGACGACGCATAATTAAATCTTCTTCTGATAAAATATGACCTTTGAAAACGGATAATTCTCCGTTATGGATTGATTTTTCGTACTCTTCTACTGTTTTTTCATTTTGTGCGAAACTATACCAAGAATCGCTAATAGAAGAAACTCCTAAGCCTACCATTAATTGTGTTTTCGAAGAAGAATATCCCATAAAATTACGGTGTAATGTATGCTCCTTCATCGATTGATACATCGAATCGTGTTCTAATGCAAAGTGATCCATTCCTATTTCGAAATAATTCATTTCTTCGAACATTTTTTTTCCTTCTTCGTACAAAGCACGTTTCAATTCTGGCGTAGGTAAATCTTCTTCATGAAAACCACGTTGTCCAACTCCTTTTATCCATGGTACATGTGCATAACTATAAAAAGAAATACGATCTGGATTAAGTTGTTTTGTCAAATTAATCGTCTCTAACATTCCTTCCATTGTTTGATGAGGAAGCCCAAAAATCAAATCATGAGAAATCGATGAAAAACCAATTTCACGCGCTTCTTCTGTTGCTCTTTTCACATTTTCGAAAGGTTGAACACGATTAATCGCTTTCTGAACTTTAAGATCATAGTCTTGTACACCATACGAAATACGTCTAAAGCCTAAATCGTATAATACTTGTAAATGTTCTTTTGTTGTGTTATTCGGATGTCCTTCTAAACTAAATTCGTGTCCTTCGGCAGCATCCGCATATTCAAAAATACCATCAATTAATTTCTTCAAATTTTCTGAAGAGAAAAAAGTTGGTGTTCCTCCTCCTAAATGAATTTCCTTAATTTTTGGTCGAGATGAAAATAAATCTACATACAATTTCCATTCTTTCAAAACTGTATCAATATAAGGAATTTCTACCGAATGTTGTTTAGTAATACGTTTGTTACATGCACAAAATGTACACAAAGACTCACAATAAGGTAAGTGAATATAAATTGATATACCTTCTTCTGCATTACTTTCATCAAAAGATCGTTGGAAAGTTTCCACCCATCCTTGTTTTGTAAATCCATTATTGTCCCAAAATGGAACTGTAGGATAACTTGTGTAACGAGGTCCTGGAATATTGTATTTTTGGATTAAATTATTCATATCTAAAAAAATTAAAAATACTTAATCAAGTTGATTAAGTATTATTTAATATTATTGAATTCTAAAAAAAAAATTAAAGAATTGCTTGACGAACTCTAACTAATTTCGTTAATAATCCTTCTAACAAATCTAATTGTAACATATTTGCTCCGTCACTTTTTGCATTTTTAGGATCTTGATGCGTTTCGATAAAAATACCGTCAGCACCTACAGCAATTCCAGCTTTTGCAATCGTTTCGATTAACTCTGGTTTTCCTCCTGTAACACCCGAAGCTTGATTTGGTTGTTGTAATGAATGCGTGATATCTAAAATAACTGGCGCATAGTTTTGCATCACAGGAATTCCACGATAATCCACCACTAAATCACCATAACCTAACATTGTTCCTCGTTCGATTATAGCTACATTATTGTTACCTGAATCTGTCACTTTTTCAACAGGAAATTTCATTGCTTCTGGCGAAAGAAATTGTCCTTTTTTCAGCGTAACATGCTTCCCTGTTTTTGCTGCAGCAACAACTAAGTCCGTTTGACGAACCAAAAAAGCAGGAATTTGTAAAACATCTACATAAGCTGCAGCCATTTCTGCATGAAAAGGTTCATGAATATCCGTTGTTGTAGGAACATCAAATGTTTCGCCTACTTTTTGAATAATCTTCAATGCTTTTTCATCTCCAATTCCTGTAAAACTATCAATACGAGAACGGTTTGCTTTTCTGAAAGATCCTTTAAAAACATAAGGAATCTCTAATTTATCAGTAATGTTAATTACTTTTTCAGCAATTCTCAAAGCCATATCCTCATTCTCGATGGCACATGGACCAGCAAGTAAAAAGAAATTTGGCGAATCTTTGTGTTTTATCTTTGATAAAGTTTCTATCATTGTGCAAATTTACACAAAGTTATCGACTTATTTTTCATAATTTTGCCTATACTTTATCATTCTTATTTATCATTTTATGGATTTTTTATCTAACATTGGTATAGCTGATATTTTTGGCTATTTAGCTTCAGTCTTTATTGTACTAGCATTCTTTTTTTCAAAAATCACAACCATTCGTATTATCAATGCAATAGGGTGTATATGTTTTGTAATTTATGCTGCAATGATTGAGGCTTGGCCAGTTCTTATTCCGAATGCGTTATTATTTTTAGTACAGGCTTATTATATTGCTTTTAAACCTGGAAAATAACCTTTAAAAACCACAACATTGAAAATTCTTTCTGCAGTATTAAATAATATTGAAACGGATCAACGATTAGATAAAGTTTGTCATTCTTTATTGAAATTTGGATATGATGTAGAATTAATTGGCGCAACATTAAAAGGAAAGCCAAATTTGAATAAACCATACAAAACGCATTTGATTGAGATGAATAATCAATCAACGATGAAAATGTATGCCGAATTTAATTGGAAATTATTTTTTACTTTATTAAAAAAAACAGATAAAAAGACCATTTTATTAGCGAATGATTTGGACAGTTTATTCCCTTTTTACTTGGTCAGCAAAATCAAAAATAGACCTTTAGTTTTTGATAGTCATGAGATTTTTTCAGAGTTACCATCACTTCAGAATCGTCCAAAAACAAAAAAAATATGGAAAACTTTAGAACAATTCTTACTTCCAAAAATCAATCATTTTTACACCGTTAGTGATGGATATGTTAATTGGTTTCATAAAGAATATGGCGCTAATCCGGTTGTGATTAGAAATGTTCCCAATCGAACAAAACTGAATGATAAACAAGATTTTATTTTCTTTCGCTTACCCGAAAATCCAACGAATGACAAAATTTTAATGTATCAAGGTGCAATCAATATGAGTCGAGGAATCGATAAAATGATTGAAGCATTTAAGTATGTCGAAAATTGTCAATTTTGGATTGCTGGAGAAGGTCCAAAAAAAGCAGAATACGAGCAATTGGTAAAAAATTTAAACCTTACAAATCGCATTCATTTTTTAGGAAATATTCCCCCAAAAACTTTAAAAACCATAACACCTTTAGCTGATGTAGGAATGAGTTTGGAAGAAGATTTGGGTTTAAGCTATCGCTATGCTCTACCGAATAAACTATTTGACTTTATTCAAGCAAGAGTTCCTATTTTAGCGACAAATTTACCAGAGATAAAAAAAATGGTAGAAGAATACAACGTAGGTAAAGTGATTATAAACCATGAACCAAAACATTTGGCCGAAACATTACAAGAGATCTTAAACGAAGGAAAACGAAGTTACCAAGAAAATCTTGCAAAAGCTGCAAAAGAACTTTGTTGGGAAAACGAAGAAATAAAACTGAAAGCAATTTTTGAACAAATAAAAAAATAGGTTAATCTCCTTAACCTATTCTTTTTCTTTTTTATATACATGCGGATTTTCGACTACTCCTTTCTTAAAAACCTTTCTAACCCCCATTCTCAACGCATTATCAACTTGTAAAACTTGATCCAACACTTTTTGTTCAGGACGCCCTCTAAAAGATGTAACATGAAACGAATCTGTTTCTCTTAAAGGTTCTTTCGAAAAATAATAATTCGACACACATTTTCTAAACCCTTCATATTTTATTGGTGAAACCGAATGCAACGATTCGTTATGCGTCGCCATTACAGCTAATCGATTGAATTTACTAAAAATTGTAATCTGCTCATTCTTCAACCCATTTGGCCAAATTTCTAAATTTCCTCCATATTCTTCTCTCCAATCTGGTGTCACATAATACAATAAATTTAATACGCGCCATAATTCTCTTTTTGCATCATGAGAATTATCTAAATGTGGTTGTAAAAATTGTTTATTCCCCATCATCGACAATCCGCCAGCATACAAAGAAGAATCTGGAATAGGTTGCTTTATATCACATATTTCTGCAATCAAACTCACAATTCTTTCGTCTTGAAAAGCATAAATAATCTCTTCCAAAATAGGATGATATTGGTTCATTTGAACAGCGATATATTTATCTTCTTTCAAACTTTTTTTCAAAACCATTTCATCTTTAGAAGGAAAGTTTTCATTAATTTCCAATGCTAAATCTTTTGGCAATAAATCATCTATCCAAAAATATCCAATTTTATTTTTAGAAGTATGATATTGCTGTTTTATAGTGTCTTTTTGGTCTTTAATTTTTTGTAAAATTAAATCTGCAAAATTTTCTCTGCGCATATTCGTTGTTAATTGTATTTAAATTTAAGAAAAAATTTCGTTTAAAATATTTTTTGCATTCATTCTGTCATTTAAATAAGTTTCTAAAATAGATTTGTAAGTTTCTGAAGCAATAAATGGTTTATTTTTCAATAAATTAATTTGTTCAATAAGCTCCTTTTTATTCTTAACTTCAATACATAATTGACGAATATGATCGTCATCTATCACATTGTCATTAATAATAGAATATCGACTATTAAATAATGCATTTACAACTTTCAATTTCGTTCCAGACTGCTGAAAAGACCAACTAATATTCATTTGAGCATTTTTAAACAACGTTAACAGATGTTTAAAATCTTCTAAGTAAATAAATTTAATATTCTTTCTACCAACTATTTTATCTTCAACCCATGCTTGTTTAGAACTTGAAGCGATGATTAAAGGATAATCTATATCGTTAAAAACATCAATCAAAAATTCTACAGCTCTACGGTTATCTGCTGCTCTTAAATCCCCATGATACAAGGCATAATGACCACAACCTTTTAAATTAAAAAAGGTATTATTCCCATGAAAAACAGGTATAAATTTACCTTTAGAAAACGTTTGATATATATAATCTTGTTCATAATTAGACAACGTGAAAATTTGATCAAAATGACTCATAATCGGCTCATATTTAATGTACTTTTTAGCTTCTAAGTAATACATCACTCTCTTAAAAATATTTGTTTCACTTAAAGCTAAACCTTCAAAATAATTTTGCTCAATATTATGTAATCTTAAATATTTTTTTTGATTTGATAAATTAAATTTTCGAATAATATCTGTCGTTTTAAGGCTTTCAAAAAAAATTGGTGCGTCAATTTTGGTTATATTTTCAAATAATTTATTTCCATTTCTTGAACAAACTGAAAATGGAGATTTATTAAAAACCAAAAAAGGATTTTGCTTGATAGGATAATAGTAGACTTTTTCAGCATACTTTTCTAAACCACTCTCTTTATTTTCTTTAAATCCAAAAACATGTAAATACACTTTTACCCCTAATTGATGAAAAGCCTGTAATTTAAAAAACACGTCTATCACTCCTCCATAACTTGGAGGAAAAGGCGTGTCCATGCTTACAAAATGTAATGGTTTATCTCTAAACATTTTATTAGTTTAATATATAAAAAAAAAGAGTCTACAACTAAGTAAACTCTTTCTTTAAAATTATATTGTATATAAATTTTTATTCTGTGATTGCTTCAGTAACCTCAAATAATTTTCCGTCTTCACAACGTACTTTACGAGCAGGATAACGACGAATAATTTCGTAATCATGTGTAGCCATTAAAACTGCACAATTATTTTGTTTTGACACAGATAACAACAAATCCATTATGTCATTTGAAGTTTCTGGATCTAAGTTTCCTGTCGGCTCATCAGCTAAAATCAATTCTGGATGATTCAACAAAGCACGAGCAATAGAAACACGCTGCTGCTCACCACCTGAAAGACGGAATGGCATCATTTTCTTTTTAGACAACATACCTACTGCATCTAAAACCTCATCGATACGTTTATCAATTGTCGCTTTATCTTTCCAACCTGTAGCCTTCAAAACAAAGATTAAATTTTGTTCAACTGTACGGTCTGTTAATAATTGGAAATCCTGAAAGACAATCCCTAAATGCCTTCTAAGGTCTGGAATTTTACTTGTTTTTAATGATTTCAAATCCATTCCAACCACAGCTCCTTGCCCTGATTGTAGTGGTAAATCACCATAAAGTACTTTTAACAAACTACTTTTTCCACTTCCCGTTTTCCCGATTAGATAAACAAATTCACCTTCGTTTAGTGTAAAATTAACGTCCGATAATACTAAATGATTTCTTTGATATATAGATGATTGACTTAACTCAATTACATTTTTAGCTTCCATACTTATTACAGTCTTTAAAACAAATGTAAAAAAAAAGCTTGAAAGAACGACCTTCAAGCTTATTTTTTATGAATTGTAGCGATTATCTTTTAGCTCTTACTTCACTAACAGTTAATGCTTTTCTTCCTTTCTTTCTACGAGCAGCTAATACTTTGCGCCCGTTTTTAGAAGCCATACGCTCACGGAATCCGTGTTTGTTTCTTTTTTTTCTGTTACTTGGTTGAAATGTTCTCTTACTCATCTTTACTAAGTTTCTAATCCATTACTCGAATGGGTTGCAAATATACAGTTAATATTATTAATTCAAAAATCAAAATGATAGAAAATTACAAAAAAGCTGAATTAATAGTAAACCGCGTTCCGTTCTACACTTTGTAATTTTCGAAGTGCAAATATAAAAACATTTTTTTGTTAAGCAAGAGAAAATTAAAACAATAACAATTAAAACTTATCAACATTTTGTTTCACTTAATCAAATCAACCAATTTTCGGAACGATGTAAAATGAATCCTTAAAAGTTTCATAAAACATCAAATATCTTGTTTTTAGCAGTCTTTTTTTTGCTTAAAATTCGTATATTAGCCACCTTATATAACAAAACAATATGACTGAAGGAGAAAGACTAATCCCAATTAACATTGAGGATGAAATGAAATCCGCTTACATCGATTATTCGATGTCGGTAATCGTATCTCGTGCGCTTCCGGATGTGCGTGATGGTTTAAAACCTGTACACCGTAGAGTATTATTCGGAATGTATGAATTAGGTGTTTTTTCTAATCGTTCTTACAAAAAGTCGGCACGTATTGTAGGGGAAGTTTTAGGTAAATTTCACCCACATGGCGACCTTTCTGTTTACGACACTATGGTACGTATGGCACAACCTTGGTCTTTGCGTTACTTACTAGTTGACGGACAAGGTAACTACGGTTCTGTAGATGGAGATCCACCCGCTGCAATGCGTTATACTGAAGCAAGACTTCAAAAAATATCAGACGAATTATTAGCTGATTTAGATAAAGAAACAGTTGATTTTCAACTAAACTTCGACGATACAATCCAAGAACCTACGGTTTTACCAACACGTGTTCCTAACCTATTAGTGAATGGTGCATCTGGTATTGCAGTTGGTATGGCTACAAATATGGCTCCGCACAACTTAACAGAAGTTATTGACGGAACTATCGCTTATATTGATAATCGTGAAATTACAATTGACGAATTAACACAATATATCAAAGCACCAGACTTCCCAACTGGAGGTACTATTTATGGTTACGACGGAGTAAAACAAGCCTTCGAAACTGGACGTGGACGTGTTGTTTTACGTGCAAAAACTAATTTCGAAGAAGTACATGGGCGCGATTGTATTATCGTAACAGAAATTCCTTACCAAGTTAACAAAGCAGACATGATTGCAAAAACTGCTGAGTTGGTAAAAGACGGTAAATTAGATGGTATTTCTGAGATTCGTGACGAATCTGACCGTAAAGGTATGCGTATCGTTTATGTCTTAAAAATGGACGCAGTTCCTAACGTAGTTTTAAATAAATTATTTAAATTCACTCAATTACAATCATCTTTCAGTGTAAACAATATTGCCTTGGTAAATGGAAGACCAGAGCAATTGAACTTGAAAGATATGATTTATCATTTCGTAGAACACCGTCACGAAGTTGTTATTCGTCGTACTGAATACGAATTAAGAAAAGCACAAGAAAGAGCACACATCTTAGAAGGTTACATGAAAGTAATCGGAACACAAGATGATTTGGACCGTGCAATTAAAATTATTCGCGAATCTGCAACACCAGAGGATGCTCGTACAGGATTAATGGAAGCTTTTGAGTTATCAGAAATTCAGGCACGTGCCATCTTAGATTTACGTTTACGTACATTAACTGGTCTTGAGATTGATAAGATTCGTGAAGAGTACGAAGAAATCATGAAAATGATTAATCACTTAAAAGATATTTTAGCAAACGAAGATTTACGAATGCAAATTATCAAAGACGAATTATTAGAAGTTCGTAAAAAATATGGTGATGAACGTCGTACAGAGATTGATTATGCAGGTGGTGATTTAAATATAGAAGATTTAATTCCTGATGAACAAGTTGTTTTAACAATTTCTCACATGGGTTACATCAAACGTACACCACTTTCAGAATACCGCAAACAATCTCGCGGAGGAGTTGGTAACAGAGCTGCCACAACTCGTGACGAAGATTTCTTAGAATATATGGTTTCAGCATCTAACCACCAATACATGTTATTCTTTACAGAAAAAGGTAAATGTTTTTGGATGCGTGTATATGAAATTCCAGAAGGTTCTAAAACATCTAAAGGTAGAGCCATACAAAACTTAATCAACATCGAACCAGATGACAAAGTAAAAGCCTACATCTTAACACACGACTTAATGAACGAAGAATACGTAAATAATAATTACGTAATTATGGTAACTAAAAATGGTATCATCAAGAAAACATCTTTAGAAGCTTATTCTCGTCCACGTACAAATGGTATTAACGCAATTACAGTTCGTGAAGGTGATACATTATTAGAAGCATTATTAACAAATGGTAAATCCCAAATTATGATCGCTTCTAAATATGGTAAAGCAATTCGTTTCGAAGATGAAAAAGTTCGTCCAATGGGTCGTACTGCTTCAGGTGTTCGTGGAATTAACTTAGGTGATCAACCTGATAATGAAGTTGTCGGAATGATTGTTGTAACTGATATAGAAAAAGAGACTGTATTAGTCGTTTCTGAACAAGGTTATGGAAAACGCTCATCTATAGAAGATTACCGCGAAACAAATCGTGGTGGAAAAGGTGTCACAACTTTAAATATCACTGACAAAACAGGTAAATTAATCGCAATTGAAGCGGTTACAGATGAAGATGATTTAATGATTATCAATAAATCTGGAGTTGCAATTAGAACAGGTTTAGATGAAATTCGTGTAATGGGTCGCGCAACGCAAGGTGTTCGATTGATTAACCTGAAAAAGAACGATGAAATTGCAGCTATTGCAAAAGTGCAAGTTGAAGAAGAATTGGAAAACGAAGTGGAACATGATGAAGAAGGAAATCCAATTATTGTAGAAAATACAAACGAAAACAACGAAACTCAAGCAAATGAAACACCTGCTGAGGATCCAAATAATGAATAATCAATGAAAAAATTATTATTTAGTTTAAGTTTAGTTTTAGCAATATCAACATCATTTGCTCAAACAAACTCAGAAGAATTAACAACAGAACCTACAGTTTTAGCTGAAAAATACAATAAATTAGCAAAAGAAAACTTAGCAAAAGGTGACGTTACAAAAGCAAGTCAAGATTTAGCAAAATTATCTAAATACGAAAACGGCAAAGTTTGGCAAGTCAAAAATAAAGACACTAAAAAAGATGAGTTTTACTATTCTCAAGCTGATTTAGATAAAGCAACTGCAGCTGGTAATTATGCAAAAGCAAAAGAAGTTGCATTACAACCAAAATATGGTTTCTTATTGCAATCAGAAGTTTCTACTTTAGCGAACAAAGAATTAGACGCTGCTAACAAAGCAATGGATGCTAAACAATACACAGAAGCAGGAACAAAATTCTTGAACGTTTATAATTTAGTTGAAGCTTTAGGTACAAAAGAAGATATATATAAATACCAAGCTGCAATCTGTTTTTACAATGCAAATGATTATGACAAATCATTAACAATTTTGAAAGAATTAGCTGCAAAAGGATTCACAGGTAAATCGGCTAATCAAACAAAAGATTACAACCGTGATATGTATATTTTAGCTCTTAATGGTTTATACAATGCAAAAAAACACGATGCAATTGTAGAAGAAGCTATTGATAAATACCCTACTGATGCTGACATCAACACCATTGCGACTGCAATCTACCAAGTATCTGGAAATTCTGACAAAATGTTAAAACGTATCGAAGAAGCGATTAAAATTAATCCAAATGATGCGCAAAACTATTACAACTTAGGCGTTTTATATTTAGATGATAAATCTAAAACAGAAGAGGCTAAAAAAATGTTCCAAAAATCGATTGAGTTAAACCCAAAACATTTCGAATCTTATAACAATTTAGTGTTAGCTATTTTACAAGCAGACAAAGAAATTGTTGAAGCGATGAACAACAATTTAGGAACATCAAAAAAAGAGAAGGAAATTTACAATGCAAACGAAACAAAACGTAAAGCTTTGTTTACAGAAGCAGTTCCTTATCTTGAAAAAATGTACGAAATTCAACCAGAAAATCGTTTGGTTATTCGTAACTTAATTCAAGCATACAAAACATTAGGAAACGATCAGAAAGAAACTTTCTATCGTGAAGCTGAGAAAAAAACTTTAAAATAATTCTCACAATTATATAACAATAAAAAAGGACTTCAAATACACTGCCCCCAAAAAGTTAGACACTTTTGGGGGCATTTTTTATGACAAGAAAAGTAAAATATGGTGTAGCAT
>NZ_JACALO010000056.1:0-11989 GCF_030328185.1 Empedobacter sp. 225-1
TGAGTACGTTTGACATAATTGCTTCTTTCTTCCATAATAACGATTTCTTTTTTGTATCGCTATTTCAGGACGGGACAAAAGTAAAACATAAAAAAAGCCTCCAAATTTGGAGGCTTTTTTTATGTTTAGTTGTTTTCGAAATCTTAGATTGCGTCTACAATTGCATTTAATGTCGCTGATGGGCGCATTGCTGCAGTTGTTTTAACGAAGTCAGCTTTGTAGTAACCTCCAATTTCTTGTGGTTGACCTTGTGCTGCAATTAATTCTTCGTTAATTTTTGCTTCATTCTCTTGCATTGCTTTTGCTACTGGAGCGAATTTAGCTGCTAAATCAGCATTTGCTGTTTGGTTTGCTAAAGCTTCTGCCCAATACATAGCTAAATAAAAGTGAGATCCACGGTTATCGATAGTTCCTAATTTACGTCCTGGAGATTTATCAGTTGCTAAGAATTTTGCATTTGCTTCATCTAAAGCATCAGCTAAAGTTTGTGCTTTTGCATTTCCTTGCGTTTGAGAAACATGCTCTAAAGAAGCTTGTAAAGCTAAGAATTCTCCTAAAGAATCCCAACGTAAGTAACCTTCTTCTACGAATTGTTCGATGTGTTTTGGAGCAGATCCACCCGCACCAGTTTCGAATAATCCACCTCCGTTCATCAATGGAACGATAGATAACATTTTAGCAGAAGTTCCTAATTCTAAAATTGGGAATAAATCTGTTAAATAGTCACGTAATACGTTTCCTGAAACAGAAATTGTATCTTTTCCTTCTCTTGCACGTTTCAATGTTTCTTTCATTGCATCTTTAACGTCCATGATACGGATATCTAAACCTGTTGTATCGTGATCAGCTAAGTATTTTTCAACTTTTTTGATGATTTGTTGATCGTGAGCTCTTTCTTTATCTAACCAGAAAATTGCAGGTGTATCAGATAAACGAGATCTGTTAACTGCTAATTTTACCCAATCTTGGATAGGTGCATCTTTTGTTTGACACATTCTGAAAATATCAGTTGCTTCAACTTTTTGCTCTAATAAAGTGTTGCCGTTAGCATCTTCAATTTTGATTGTTCCATTTGCAGGAGCTTGGAAAGTTTTATCATGTGATCCGTACTCTTCAGCTTTTTGAGCCATTAAACCAACGTTAGGAACTGTACCAATTTTAGTTGGATCTAATGCTCCATTTTCTTTCATATCGTCTACAACAGCTTCGTAGAAACCAGCGTAAGAACGGTCTGGGATAATTGCTACAGTATCTTCTTCAGCACCATCCTTGTTCCACATTTTACCTCCGTTTCTTACTAATGCAGCCATAGAAGCATCAACAATAATATCAGAAGGAACGTGGAAGTTTGTAATTCCTTTATCAGAATTCACCATTGCAACACGTGGTCCATTTGCTAAATCAGCTTCGATAGCAGCTTTAATTTCTGCTTCTTGCGCATGACCTTTGATTTTTTCGAATAAATCGGCTAAACCGTTGTTTGGATTAATATCTAATGCTTTGAAAGTATCAGCATATTTTACGAAAACATCTTTGAAGAAAGTTTCAACGATAGCTCCAAAAATAACTGGATCAGAAACTTTCATCATTGTTGCTTTTAAGTGAGCAGACAACAATACGTTTTTATCTTTTGCTTCTTGAATCGCTTCTTGAACAAATGATCTTAAAGAGTTTAAGTTCATTACAGAAGAATCAATTACTTCTCCAGCTTTTAAAGGTGCTGCTGATTTTAATTCTTGAACAGAACCATCTTCTCCGTAAAATTTGATTGTATATTCAGTTGCGTTTTCTAACGTAGTTGAATTTTCAGTACCATAGAAATCACCAGATTTCATATAAGCAACTTTTGTTTTGCTGTCTGTAGCCCAAGCTCCCATTTTGTGAGGATTAGCTTTTGCATAGTTTTTAACAGCTTTTGGTGCACGACGGTCAGAGTTTCCTTCACGTAAAACTGGGTTTACAGCAGAACCTAAAACTTTTCCGTATCTAGCTTTGATTGCTTTTTCATCTTCATTTTTTGGTTCAGCTGGATAATTTGGTACAGCAAAACCTTTCGCTTGCAATTCAGCAATTGCTTCGTCTAACTGAGGAACAGAAGCCGAAATGTTAGGTAACTTAATGATGTTTGCTTCCGGAGTAGTCGCCAAAGCTCCTAATTCTGCTAAAGCATCAGGAATTCTTTGTTCTTCTTTTAAGAATTCAGGGAAATTAGCTAAAATACGACCAGCTAAAGAAATATCTGGAACTTCGATTGTAATATCAGCTGTTTTAGTGAATCCTTGTACGATTGGCAAAAATGAGTGAGTTGCCAACATCGGAGCTTCATCCGTAAGTGTGTAATGAATTTTTGACATTATGTTTTAAATTTTTTTGAGACTATTTTAATAATAGTCAATTAAAAATACATTTTTTCAATTTTGAATGCAGAAAATGCAAACTTTGCAAATATACAATATTTAACAGATTAAGTTGACCTTAAATCAATCATTTACACTAATTTTAGTATAATTTTTAACATGATTTTTGATAGGTCGTCAAGTTGATAATTTATTGAAACAAAATTGTTCAAGTTGATAATTTTTTACTGTTTTTTTTTTCAACTTCATGTATAATTTCACTTTTGAAAGAGCTGTCTATTTAATTCTTTTTAAGAAACCAATTTTTATACACTTAGTTTCTTTCTTAATTTTGCATAAAAACAATTCTTTTGAAACAAAATCTAGTGACAATCGCATTTTATAATGTCGAAAATTTTTATTCTAAATCTTCAGACGAATCTTTTTTGCCCAGTAATTTTATCAAATGGAAAGATAATCGTTATGATACAAAGGTGAAAAAGATTGCATTCTGCATCTCTAAAATTGGAAAATTAGAAACAAATGAATTACCATGTTTGGTTGGTTTGGCTGAGGTTGAAAATGAAGAGGTTTTGCAAGATTTGATTCAAAATGATTTTTTGAAAGATGGTGATTATAAAACACTTTTATATAAATCATTAGACGAAAGAAAAATAAATGTTGGATTAATTTATCGTCAACAATTTTTTGAAGTTATAGAAAGCGAACCAATTAGATTTATCTTTAAAGATCAGTATGATACAAAATCTTATACACGAGATATTTTATATGTGAAAGGAAATTTAATTGGCGAAATTATTCATATTTTTATTGTTCATTTGCCTTCTAAAATTGATAAAGAAGTCAATCAATTAAAACGTCAACATATTTTAAAAACGATTCGAAAAAGAATTAACGATTTGTTAACCGAAAATTATTCGGCAAAAATTGTTGTGATGGGAGATTTTAATGATTCTCCAACAAATTCTGACTTAATTGATGAATTGGATACTCGTTCTAAACAAGAAGAAATAAGCAGAAAAGAATTATTCAATCCAATGGTCAGTCTACAATCGTATAAAAGAGGTTCTATGATCTTTAAAAAGCAATGGATGTTATTTGATCAGCAACTTTTCTCGCAAGGATTTTTAACTTCACAATCAAATTTAGAATACATCAAAACAGCTATTTTTGATGCGAATTTTCTGAAGAATAGTGGCGGGAAATCAAGCGGTTTGCCATTTAGAACTTTTGTTGGTGGAAAATATTTCGGTGGATATAGCGATCATTTTCCCGTTTATACCATTTTAAAATATTAAATTTGTAGCGGTTTAATTTTAGAAAAGGTGAGAATCCACGAAAATGGTCAAGTAGAGATTGATGGAATTGATAAATTGATTCTGAATGCTTTTATGGATGACGCTAATATTCCTGTGTCACAATTGGCAAAAGAATTAGGAATATCAAATACAGCGGTTCATCAACGTATAAAGAAGTTAGAAAATTCGGGTGTGATTAATTCGACAAAAGTTATCGTTAATCCATCTATTTTAGGATATTCTACAATGTCTTTTGTTGGGGTTTTTATGGATAAACCTTCATCTTATAAATTAGTCGTTAAAGCTTTGGAAGAAATTCCAGAAGTGGTCGAAGCTCATTTTACAACGGGAAATTATGGGATTTTCTTGAAAATTCTGAGTCGTGATAACCTTCATTTAATGAATGTTTTGAACAAGAAAATTCAGCAAATTGATGGTGTAACGCGAACAGAAACAATCATTTCGTTGGAGCAACCGATAGATAGACAAATAAAACTTTAATATACAAAGATGAATATTAATCAATATTTAGACTCGACGTATCTTAAAACGCCTGAACAAGCAGGTATTTCGAATTCTGATACATTAGATATGGTGCACCAATTGGCGCAAGAAGCCATAGATAATCAGATTTATGCGGTGATGATTCGTCCTGATTATGTACGATCAGTTCGTGAATTATTGGATGAGAAAAAATCGAAAGTTGTTTTGGGAACTGTAATTGGTTTTCCAGAGGGAAATTACGATTTGAATGAAAAGTTGAGAGAAGCGCAAAAAGCGATTGCAGATGGAGCTGATGAATTAGATTTTGTAGTGAACTACGAAGCGTTCAAAAAAGGTGAAATTGATAAAGTAAGAGAGGAAGTAGAATCTGCTACTTCAGTAGCTTTACGTGAAGGTAAAGTTGTAAAATGGATTATAGAAACTGCTGCTTTATCGGACGAACAAATTGTTGAAATTACGCAACTTATTCGTGATATTGTTTTGAATAAAATTGGAGATGAATACGCATCAAAAGTATTCGTTAAATCTTCGACTGGTTTTTATAAAACAGACAATGGAGAACCAAATGGTGCAAACGAACATGTAATTAAATTAATGCTTGAAAATTCAGGTTCGCTTCCAGTGAAAGCTTCTGGCGGAGTTCGCACAACAGAAGAAGCTGAAAAAATGATCGCTTTAGGCGTGAAAAGAATTGGAACATCGTCTGCATTGGCGATTGTAAAAGGAGAGCAAGGAGCAAAAGGTTATTAGAAAATTTCTACATTATAATACATTTAAAAGTCTCAATATTTTATGAGACTTTTTTTTATTCATTAAAAATAAGCTTTCTTTTTTAGTTAATTTTTTAAAATACTTAAATAGCATATTGTATTTTATTGTTTTTGGAGCACTAAAATTATAACTTGATTTATATCAATTAATTTGGTTAAAAATGGTCGTAATTTTGCATTGATAACACTGATAAAATAGTATAGACGTATGTTGTTGAATAATCGTAAAGTTTATAATAATTTGGTTTTTGATGTAGGTATAACTGCATTTGAATTGAATGATATCCTACATACAGAAAAATTGAGAAAAGAGTTATCTGTTGATGAGTATTTTGGAATAATCTGGTCTGGTTCTAAAAAATTTGTTCATAAAATAAATGGAAAAGAATATTCGATTCCTAAAAACCATTTTCTTTTTATAGCTCCCAATATCTCTCAAGAATTTGTGAAACAAACTACTCGTACTGATGCTTATTATATTGTTTTTAAACAAGAATTTTATTCGAAATCAATCGAAGAGAACTTGAAGTTAGAAAATTCTACACTTTTTTCGCGAGATATCATAAATATTGTTGAGAATACAATTTGTTCTGCGCCAATTTTTGAGGCTAATTATTTGCAATATTTCTTTACTGCATTCGAAAATGAATTAGATATGAAGCTTGCTCATAATCTTTTGGAACGTATTATTATCAATGGTCAAATGGAAACATTTGATATGCAGAGCCAATTTATACAAGATGATTTTGATGTAGAGTTGGCAACTAAATTCAAAAAACTTTTGCAAGAAAATGTCAATGAAAACAAACAAGTATCTTTTTACATTGATAAACTTTTTATTACAAAAAGAAGGTTAGATAAAGCAACTCAAATCGTTTTTGGAAAAACAGCAAAAGAAATGATTGTGGAAGAATTGATGAAAAATGCAAAGATTTTATTAGTCAACTCAAAAATGTCAATAAAAGACATTGCGCTGGAACTCAATTTCCTCCAAGAGACCAATTTTACGGCGTTTTTCAAAAAAAATACTGGGATTTCTCCGACTAAATTCAGACAAAGTACTCCGAATTAAATAGTTAGAAATGTCGTTTTTCATCATCTTTTGGTATGATTTAATCTTTTAAGAACAAAAACAACTTCTACATTTGCAATCGCATTTGAGAATAACCAATCTTAAATATATAAACTACCAGATTATTTAACAAATATTTTTTAATAAATTTTTAACAAATTATAAAATGATGAAAAAATTAGCATTTATTTTAACGATTTTCTGTGCATTAGTTTCTGGAATGGCTTTAGCTCAAAAAACAGCTTCAGCAACATTGAATGTAAAATTATACCCAATTCAAACTATTCTTATTGGTACTGATAATACAGTTAACTTAGAATATCAAACAAAAGAAGATTATTCTAACGGTGTTACAAAAACTATGAACGACCACTTAATTGTATATAGTACTGGTGGTTTTGCTGTAAAAGTAAAATCTGAAAATGAAAACTTAGTTTTTACAAAAGGTTCTACAACAGATAACATTGCAGCTAATACAATTAATTTACAAGCGACTTTAGGTACTGGAAATGTATTAAATTCATCTTCTTTCAGTAAAGTTGTTTTAGATAAATCAGACAAAAACTTGATTTCTAGTACAGTTGGTGGTACAGATTTAAAATTCAACGTTGCGTATAACGGAAAAGGAAACAACGATTATGTAAACAAATATTATAATGTTGAGAATCCTAACGTGTATACAACTACTGTAACTTACACAATAGAAGCACAATAATATAAAAAAATAGGAAGTGGTATTGAAAAATATCACTTCTGTTTTGCTTATGAAAGTTCTTCGTTTTTTAACAATCGTTTCTTTTTTAGCATTAATCATTTCAACTAAGATTAGTGCACAATCAGGTATTTCTGTAAGTCCACCAAGGACTTATTTTGCGTTAAATCCTGGTGAGTCTGAGCGTAAAAAGATTTTGGTAACCAATGTAAGCGATGTGCATACATTAGAGTTGTCTGTTTCTTTTAAGGATTGGAAGTATGATGAATTTGGAGCTAATGTAGTTTCTGAAATCAATACTTTGCCAACAAGTAATGCAAACTGGATTACAGTTTTACCAAGTAATACATTTACACTTTTGCCAAGAGAATCGAAAGAAATAGAAGTTCTGATGCAAGTTCCAGAAAAGATAAATGCAGAAAGTGTGCATACTACGATGATGTACATTACGCAAACAAATCCGATTGCTGGACAAAACAAAAGTGGAGAAAATATTAAAATTTCCATTCGTACAGGTGTCAAAATTTATCAACGATTAAATATTGCACGTGATACAAATGTAGAGTTTACAAATTTTGTTTACGATAAAACTGAAAATCGTTTGGTGCTAAATATTTCGAATGAAGGAAATGTTTGGAGTGAAGGAACGATTAGAAATGAAATCATTAATCAAGAAAATGGTCAACAAATAAAATTGCAAGATGCAGTTTTTTATAGTTTACCAAATGATAAAAGAATTGTATATATACCATTGCCAAAGGATTTGCCAAAAGGTTCGTATATTGTTACCTCAACTTTAAGTTTTGAGAAAGATGATCAATTGAAAATTGCTGAATTGACGTTCTCAAATGATAAATAATAATTTGTTTCAGAAAATAGTTTCAACAATTACAGTATTGTTGACAATGGCAGTGTCTGCTCAGTTTACGATTAATGCGCACAATAACGGTTGGGTGCAAGTAAATGGAAGTAGCGGAGTTACGGCGACTAATATTGTGGCTGTAGAAATGCACATGTCTGGTGCTTTAAATTATAAAAATTGGTCTTTAGTTGCGCGTGTTGTTTCGCCTATTGTAAATTCTCAGAAAAAAGAATTTCCTGTCGATAAACTGAAATTGAAATTCAATAATTATACAACTTCTCAATATTATTCAGAGAATTATCCTACGCTAAATCAATTAGGAGTTATTCAGAATAACATTGCGATGAGTTTTTCTCCAAATTATTTTATCCGAAGTTCACCTTTAACAATTGCAACACCAGTAGGAAAATATGGTGCAATTGTCTTGAATTATGATATTGTGATTGATGCAGGAACATATCTAAATCCTCTGAAATCATGGAATAATTATCCTATTCAATTAGAGTTTTCTTTATTAAATGAATTTGGAACCGTGATTGGAACAAGTCTTTTTTCGATTGAAATGCAAATTAGTCCAAACGGAAATTACGAACCAGTTCAAACGCTTTCTATTGCGGTCGATGGTTCTGCTGTAAATGGAGAATTGGTTTTCAACACGATACAAGATTATAAAAATGGTGTGAAGAAAGAATATCAAAACGGCTTAATTGTTTCTTCTGATACAGCTTACGATATTCAAGTTTCGTCGCTTAATCAATATTTACAATCGAGTGATGCCCAGAATTTGGAATTAAATTCAATCAATGTTCAGATAAAAGACACCGAAACAAATAATCTTTCTAAGGTTATAAAACTTTCAAATTACAATCAATCATTGATGACGAATAGTTCTAAAACAGCTTCAAAAAAGTATAATATTATTTATTCTACAACTCCGTCGGATAATAAAATTTTGAATAGCAAACCTGGGAATTATTCAACTTCTTTGTTGTACACGATTACACCTTTGTAAAACAATATGTTCTTTTCAATCAATTATTTTCGGAGCGTATTTTTTATTCTGCTTATGCTTGTTAGCGGACAAAATTTGCGTGCTCAAACAATAAATAACGGATTGAAATTTAGTACAATAAAAGAAGTTAAATTAGAAGATAGCAACAACTTTTCTGTTATTCTTCAATTAGAAAATACAACCAATGATACGATAAATGCTCGTCTGGCACTTAAAATCCCTTCGGCTATAAGATCGTATTCGCAAGATAATCTTCAAATAAAAATCAATCCAAACAAGAAGGCTTTTATTCCTATGCAATTTACGGTGAGTAAATCGCAAATGGCTGGAAAATTAGATTTAGAATTCAGTATTATTGATTTTTTAAGTAAAAAAGAAATAGGAAAATCTGTTACTTCAGTTGTTGTTTTGCAAAAGAGAAACATCAAAATTTTTCCTGTCCAGAGTAATATTTTTTACCGTCAAGAAGGAGATTCTATTCATTATGAATTAAAAGTAATGAATATGGGAAATCAAGCCGAAGAAATTTTGTTAACCAATGTACTTCCTGATTTCAGAGGAAGTTATACTTATAATAACAAACGACTTATAGTTGAAGCTTTTCAAGAAAAAATTGTTCGATTTTCTAAATATGTAGACCGAGATATGATGAAAATTGAAAGTTTTCAGGCAAATGTTTCGGGTTATACAACGACCAAAGATTTTGCAGGAAATGTGTTTTTTACCATTCAGAATGCAAGTTCCAATCGTGTGTATATAGATCCAACAATGCTAAATCAGAATTGGACCAATTTTTCTTCAAATTATGTTCGATTAACTGCTCGCGATATTAATTCTGCTAATGCGAATTATAACTTAATGGCTCATCAAGAATTTTCGGTTGGGTTGAATGAATTTGCATATAATATTAATGGAACAACTTGGAATAAGAATCAAGACATGGTTTTGACAGATTCTTGGGTGAAATATCAACGCAAAGACAAAGGAATTTTAATCGGATCAATCAATAACAACGATTTTGATATTCCAGTTAACGGACGTGGAGTGATGTTGTTTAATAATTATGATAAGAATGATAACCGAATTGTAGTCGGAACGGTCGAAAAAAATTACAATTTATTAGATGATTTGACGAACGATGTTTTCAAGAATAGCAACACAACTTTTGCGAATGGACGATTTTTAATAAAAGATAAAAACGAATTAGAAACAACAGCTTTGTTTGATAGAACTTATTCTACAACGAACTTTATTTTGACAAATGGTTACAAATGGGTTACACCAAATAAGTGGAATCATTCAGTGAAATTTGGGTATGGTTTGTCAAAATTTAAAGAGACAAATGATGTTGAAAATTCATTATCGATTTCTGCAAATGTTTCTGGAACAATTGGTAAATTTGATTTTTATAGTTCCAATTATTACAGCTCAGGATATTATCCGGGGACACGACGTGGAGCATTGTATCTTAATCAGCGTTTTCAACGAACGTTTTCTAAATTTTCGTTGTGGTCTTCGTTAACGGTTACCAATAACAATCCGAAATCTATCGATCCGTATTTGATTAATTATATGCAAGCAAACGAGTCGAAAACGTTACGTTTTGAGACGGGAATTTCGTTCAAATTAGCAAATCATTTTAATCTTTCGATTTCTCCAAAATTCAATATAGAAAAATCAAATACTCTGAATTATGAGACGTTTACGTACATGCCGATGGATTTTAAATCGACTTATTTAAACGGAACATTTACTTGGTTGTCTAATTCTCGTGTGCATCAGTTGGTGTTGAATGCTTTGGGAGGATTTTCTGAGCTAAACGAATTGAGTAAGGTTGATCCAATTGTTTATGGACAATTAACGTGGAATGTGAAAAACTTTCAGTTAAACTCAATTTATCAACGAGGAAGTATGATGATTGCAGAGGTTTATTCGACGAATAATCTAAATCATCAATTAGAACGTTTTACAACTTCGGCGAGTTTTCGTCAAAGCTTTTTTCAGAAAAAATTGAATACGGCAGTTTCTACTTATTATAATATTGACAAAAATTTTGGAAATACCCTAACTTTTGGAGCTTCTGTGGATTATCAACCAATTGATAATTTTATTGTGAGTACACAAGCGAATTTTAGTCATTACGATTCGAAAACATTGAATAGCAAACAAACTTATTTGAAGGTTGGTGTTCAATATAATTTGCCTGCGAAACGCACTGTGACAGATGTAAAAGACGGAACATTGAATTTGTTTGTGTTTTATGATTACAATGCAAATGGTATTTTTGATGAAGGTGATAAAGTGGCTGATAGTCGTAATGTAAAGATAAATGAAACGAATTTTATTACAGATTTAGAAGGAAATATCAAGTATAAAAAAGTTCCTTATGGTAATTATATAATCAAACTTCCTGGAAAAAAATGGTTTGCACAAGATTACGCGGTTAATATTAATGCGAAAACGACTTCTATTTCTATTCCAATGCAACAAACTGGTATTGTGAGAGGAAAAGTTGAGTATGAATTATCTTCAAATTTGGAGTATCAGGTTTCGGCAAATTTATTCGGATTTACATTGATTTTTAATCACGAAAATGGACAGATTTTTACAGTTAAAACAAATGATAGAGGTGAATATACAGCTTTTTTACCTGTCGGAAATTATACATTTCATCTTGTTGAAAATAGTTTACCAGAACATGTTTATGCAAAAACATATTTGAATAAAATAACGGTAGAAAAGGAACAAAATACAGAATATGAACCGCTTATTCTGAAAATTAAGGAACGAAAAGTTAACATCAAACGTTTTGGTAGTTAATGGATATTTTGATTTACTTTGCATCAAAATAAACTCTAAATGCCACTAACTTTTTGCCATCCAGCAATTATTCTTCCGCTAAAAAAACTAAAATCGAATTGGTTTTCGATGACGGGATTAATCATTGGTTCGATGTCGCCAGATTTAGAATATTTCTCTCGAATGGAGATTATAGCGACGCACAGTCATTTGTTCTGGGGTGTTTTGTATTTTGACTTACCAATTGCTCTTATTTATTGTTTCGTTTTTCACCTATTTGTCCGAAATATTTTAATTCATCATTTACCAATTTTTTTAAAAGAACGATTTGCTCAATTTCTAAATTTTGATTGGATTTACTATTTTAAAAAACATTGGATAATTGTGATTCTTTCAATTATAATAGGAGCTTATTCGCATCTTTTTTGGGATGCTTTCACCCACGAATGGGATATTTTACGAAATTAATTCCAGCTTTAGAGGAAACTTGGTTTCAAATTCCTTTCAATAATTTCGAAATAAAAGGATCTAAGTTCAACAAATAAGTGCAACTCAAATTAAATCATTGGGGGCTAGCCCCCAATGATTAGCCAAGTGCTAAAT
>NZ_JACALO010000057.1:0-11807 GCF_030328185.1 Empedobacter sp. 225-1
TTGCAGCGGATAGCCCGACCGAGCGTAGGAATTTTTTACTATTTAATTATAATTTTGTTGGCGAGGGAACGCCCAGAAAATATTATATTTGAGTATATAAATTATTTTATGAAAGAAATTCTTTCGTTTAGAAAAGCAGTAAATGTAGATTTGGATAGAATTTGGGATATTCTACAACAGGCAATTCACAAAAGAAAAGAGGAGGGGAGTGAGCAATGGCAGAATGGCTATCCAAATAAAGAGGTGATAAAGGATGATTTGATCAATGGTTATGGATATGTTATTGTGGATGAACTCCATTTGATTATTGGGTATTTGGCTTTGATTGATCGTGAAGAGCCTGCTTATAATAATTTGGTAGGTAGTTGGTTAAGCGATAAACCTTATCTTGTTATTCATCGTTTGGCTATTGCACAAGATGTTTCGATAAAAGGAATTGGAACGTGGACTATGAAAGAAGTAGAACACATTGCTTTACTCAAAGGCATTCATAGTATAAAGGTTGACACAAATTTTGACAATCTTTCGATGTTGAGAATTTTGGAAAAATTAGGTTATAAATATTGTGGAGAAGTGCATTACGATGGAGATCCAAGAAAAGCTTATGAGAAATTACTATAAAAATAAATCCGACTGAAATTTCAGTCGGATTTTTAATAATTATACTAATCCAGCTCGCTTTAATAAAGCATCAGCTGTAGGTTTGTGTCCTCTAAATTCTTCGTATAATTTCATCGGTTCTACTGTGCCACCAGACGATAATAATTGATAGAATTTGTGAGCTGTTTCTTGGTTAAAAATTCCAGTTTCTTGGAAAAAGGCAAATGCATCAGCATCTAAAACTTCGGCCCATTTATAGGAATAATAACCAGACGAATAGCCTCCTTGGAAAATATGAGAAAAAGATGTACTCATTATATTTTTATCTACTTCTGGATATAATTCGGTTTGTTTGAATGTTGCTTTTTCAAATTGTTGTAAATCATTAATTTCTACTAAATCATTTGCGTGATAAGCCATATCCAATAATCCAAAACTCAATTGACGAACCATTTGATAACCTTCCATAAAGGTAGAAGACTCACGCACTTTGTCTATTAATTCTTGTGGAATAATTTCACCTGTTTTATAATGTTTAGCAAATAACTTCAATGCTTCTGGTTCATAACAAAAGTTTTCATAAAATTGAGAAGGTAATTCTACAAAATCCCAATATACATTTGTTCCAGATAGACTTTCGTAAGTTGTGTTAGGTAACATTCCGTGTAAAGCATGTCCAAATTCGTGGAACAATGTTGTTACTTCCTGAAATGTCAATAATGACGGTGTATCTTTTGTCGGTTTTGTAAAATTACATACTATTGATATGTGTGGTCGTTTCGAATTACCATTTACATTAGAAGCCTCTCTATAACTTGTCATCCAAGCTCCTGGGCGTTTTCCTGAACGTGGGAAGAAGTCGGCATACAATAAACTCAAGAATTCCCCATTTTTATCTAATACTTCGTAAGTCGTAATGTCTTCATTGTATTTATCTATAGTCTGAATTTCTTTGAACGTAATACCATATAATTTTGTTGCAACATCAAAAGCACCTTGAATGACATTTTCTAATTGAAAATAAGGTTTCAATTCTTCATCAGAAAGGCTAAATTTTTTCTGTTTCAATTTCTCTGCATAATACCCATGATCCCAACGTTGTAAAGTTTCAATCCCGTCAACTTCTTTTGCAAAGGCAGCTAATTCTTTGATTTCTTTTTCTGCAAAAGGTTTTGCCTTTGTTAATAAATCATGTAAGAAATCTAAAACCGTTTCAGGTTTTTTAGCCATACGTTCTTCTAAAACATAATCAGCATGCGTTTTGTACCCTAATATTTTAGCGCGTTCTTGACGAAGTTTTACTATATTCTTGACATTTTCTTCGTTGTTGTATTCATTATTTTGATAAGCTTTTACACCATTTGCTCTAAATAATTTTTCCCTCAATTCACGATTTTCAGCATATTGCATAAACGGAATGTAACTTGGTGCGTGCAATGTAATTAACCACCCTTCGTATTTTTTTTGTTCAGCATCTGCTTTTGCTTGATCGATGACATATTGAGGTAAACCTTTCAAGTCATTTTCATCTGTGATTATCAATTCGTATGCATTGGTTTCTGCTAATACATTTTGCCCAAATTGTAACGAAAGCATGGCTAATTGTTTATCAATTTCGCGAAGTTTATTTTTATCTTCTTCGTTCAGGTTTGCTCCATTTCTCGAAAAACCTTTGTATTTTTTCTCCAATAAATAAGCTTGCTCTTCTGTTAGTTTTAGCGAATCTTTTTGATTATAAACAACTTTAATTCGTTCAAATAAATCTTGATTCAAGCGTACATCATTCCCAAATTCAGATAATAATGGCGAAACTTCTTGCGCAATTTGTTGAATTTCATCATTTGTTTCTGCTGAATTTAAATTGAAAAAGATTGAAGAAATTCGACCTAACTTTTCGCCCGAAAGTTCCATTGCTTCAATTGTATTTTCGAAAGTAGGAGCTTCTGCATTTGAAGTAATGGCATCAATTTCTGCTTTTGCATCATCAATTGCCTGAATAAATGCAGGTTTGTAATCATCATTTTTGATTTTAGAAAAAGGAGCACTTTCAAAAGGTGTTTCAAATTTTTCTAATAGCGGATTCGTCATTTATAGTGTATTTTTTTGTTAAAATATAATTGTTTTAGCTCTTTCAAAATCTAATCCAAATGTAAAGAATCTGACAAATCGTCAAATTTAATGGGAGATTAATTTCGAGAAGAGTAAATTTGTTTTAAAAGTAATCAATTATGAGTGTAGCCTTATTATTTAATCAAAAACCAACAGAGGAATGGCAAAGAAATTTGCAGAAATTATTGCCAGAAACAAAAGTCGAAGTTTACCCAATTATTTCAAACCCTGAAGATGTAGAATTTATAGCGACTTGGAAACCGCACAAGGATTATATAAAAGAGTTTCCAAATTTGAAAGTTGTTCAATCTGTGGGAGCTGGTATTGATCATTTATTGCATACAGAAATTCCTGATTCTGTAAAGGTAACGCGCATCGTGGATTCAGCTTTGAAACAAGAGATGTTTGAGCATGTGTTGGCGTGTATAATGACATCAATGAAAAATCTATTGACGTATCATAAAGATCAGCTTCAACAGGAATGGAATCCAAAAAATTATACAAGTATTCATGAAACGACTATTACCATATTGGGATTAGGTGAGATAGGAAAACTGGTTGCAGAACGTTTTGTTGCCTTAGGTTTTCGCGTAAAAGGTTGGTCAAATTCTCAGAAGAATATAAATGGAGTAGAGACTTTTGTAGGTAAAGAAGGTTTGAATTCTGCTATTGCGAATACAGATTTTATAGTAAATATTTTACCGTTGACAACTGAGACAGAAAGTATTTTAAATTATAAGTTTTTTAATCAATGTTCTAAACAAACCGTTTTAATCAATGTTGGTCGAGGCGCTCATTTGGTCGAAAAGGATTTATTAATTGCTATTGATGAAAAGCAGATAAAAGAAGCCTATTTAGATGTATTCAGAGAAGAACCATTACCAGAAAATCACCCGTTTTGGTCGAATAAAAATATATACATAACGCCTCATATTGCGAGTGTTACTAATGCAACGACAGCTTTACAACAAGTAGCTACTAACTATAAGAAACTGAAAAATATGGAAACGTTAGAAAACGAAGTATCGTTGGATAAAGGCTATTAATTTCATCAAAATGACGTAATGTTTTGTTAAAAAGACGCTTTTAAGTTTTTACTTGTCAAAAAAATCTTTTAACATTGTAGTTGTAAAAATGACAATTCAAAAATGAGTGACTATATTCAACTTTATTCAATTGATAATATATTAAGAACTTACAAAGAAGAGGCAACTGATCGTCGGTTAGCAATATTTGATGTAGGTCCAGAAAATAACTATTATTTTGTAAAACGTAAACCCTATAAATTTACGTCACTTGGGTTGATTTTAATTACAGCAGGAACATGCGAAATCACGGTTAATTTAGAACCAACGTTGATTAAACGTGATGATATTATTGTAGTTTTACCAGGTCAGTTATTCGAAATTATAGAACATTCGGCTGATTTTGCAGTAAAAGCGATCTTTATTGATTCGGATTTGATTATAGAAGCTGGATTCCATGTGAAATCACATAATCTGGTTGAATTTTTGTCGTCTAAGTATCCTAAAATAATTTCATTAGATAAAAAAATTGTACGTGATATGCGTTATAATTTGAATAAAATCAGTAAATACACGATAAAAAACGATAATATCTTCGCAAAAGATTTGGTTTTACATCATTTTTCTGTCCTAATGTATGAAATGGGAAATTATTATAACCAAGCAGTAACAGCTAAAAGCGCAACGAAAGAAGTCAGAAAAGAAGAGTTAGCAAAACAGTTTTTGTATCTGGTTTCGACGCATTTTCGACGTCAACGCAATGTACAGTTTTATGCAGATGAAATGTTTATCAGCCGAAAGCATTTGACTAAAATTATTGTCGAAGTCTTTAATAAATCCCCAAAACAAATTATTGCAGAAGCTATTATATTGGAAGCTAAAGTTTTATTGAAAAACCCAAAACATAGTGTTTCTGATGTTGTAACTGAATTGAACTTTATTGACACTTCGGTTTTTAGTAAATTTTTCAAAAATTATGCAGGCATTTCTCCTACAACTTTTATAGCTTCAACCTAATTATTGACGTAAATCAATACAATTTTAAAATCTTCTTAAAACGTCTTTTTGACATATTATTACGTTTATTGTGCTAACTGATTTCGTAAATTGGATAGACCTTTGTTGCTCAAATTTTGAATGATGCGTCTTTTTGTAGACGTTATTTTCTTAAAGTTTGATTGAAAAGAATTTTATGAAGGTAGATTTTACAAAAAAAATATTTGCACATATTTCAGCAATTGGAGGTTATGTGCCAGAAAATAAACGAACTAATTCTGATTTAGAAAAAATTACAGATACTTCTGATGAATGGATTGTAAAAAGAACAGGAATTAAAGAACGACGTATTTTAGAGGAAGGTTTAGCAACTTCTGATATGGCAGTTCGTGCGATTCATAACTTACTTGAAACTTACCAAAAAGACATCAAAGATGTTGATGCATTAATTGTCGCTACTTCTACACCTGATATGCTGATGCCTGCAACGGCAAATATCGTTTGCGAAAAATTAGGAATAGAGAATGTATGGGCATTTGACATGAATGCAGCTTGTTCTGGATTTTTATACGCGCTCGATATGGGTGCTTCGTTCATTGAAAGCAATCGTTACAAGAATGTCTTGGTGATTGGTGCAGACAAAATTAGTGCGTATGTAGACATCAAAGATCGTTCGACGAATATCTTATTTGGTGACGGTGCGGGTGTTGTTTGGCTTGAACCAACAAACGAAGAAGGAATTTTAGATGCCTTGTTGTTAAGCAACGGAACTGGAAAAGAATTCTTAAACATCGAAGGAGGAGGATCTTTATATCCTGCAAGTTCGCAGTTATTGGTAGATGAGAAGCGTTATATCAGACAAGATGGTAAAATTGTTTTCAAAAATGCCATTCAATCAATGAGCGATACCTGTATAAATGTGTTAAAACGAAATGATTTTTCGGTAGAAGATGTGAATTGGTTAGTTCCGCATCAAGCGAATAAACGAATTATTGACGCTGTAGGAAACGAAATTAATATTGAAGAGGGTAAAACGTTAATCAATATAGAAAACTACGGAAACACAATCGCAGCCACTATACCGTTATGTATTTGGGAAAATACATCAAAATTAAAGAAAGGAGATTTATTGATGTTGACAGCATTTGGAGCAGGTTTCTCTTGGGGAGCAAGCTTATTGCGCTGGACTATCTAATCGATAAAATTCATATATTTTTTGTTCTAAAAGAACGGCAATTTTTGTCGTTCTTTTTTTACTGTAATCCATCAAATTCTTCTCCACACTTTTTACATTTAAAAACATTTTTGTAGTAAATAGGGTACGCCCAAAAGAGGATAGAAGATAATAACGAAAGCAAACCTTTTCTTCCTTTCATTGATTTGAAATAACTATAATACGCTTTGCTACCACATTTCGGACAGACGATAATTTCATCTAAATCATTCGTATAATCAGTTGCGTTAATCTCATCCAAAACCTTCATAGCACGGGCAGTGTCTTCTTCTTTTATCTTCACTTTTACGCCACCTATTGCATTAGACAAGAACTGATTTATTCCAACCGAATGTTCATCAAAAACAAATGCATCTATATTTTCACTTTCCAATTTCGAACGTAAAATATGCGCTTCAATCGGAGTTTCAAATGTTTTTAATGTAATTAGTTCCATAATAATTGTGTTAAATATTCAATTCGTATCGTTTATAAAATTAGTTCTTTTTAACTTAATGTTCTAATATTTTTAGAAGATGAAGACTATTATTCAATATTTATTTTTAATCGTATTACTGATGAACACAGCAAATGCACAAAACCTAAAACAAGTTGTTTACAAAGATGGTATGCAAAAACTAAATGGTTTAGTCACGGAAAATGAGACGAATAAATTGCCAGGAGTTTTGATTCTTCCTGCTTGGAAAGGTGCAGATAATGAAGCAAAACAAGCTGCATTAGACTTGTCAAAAGAGGGATATATAGCATTTATTGCAGACATTTATGGCGAAGGTAATTATCCAACTAACAATGCAGAGGCAGCTAAAATAGCAGGAAAATACAAGTCTGATTATGCAGCTTATCAAAAACGAATTGATTTAGCGTTGAAAGAGTTAATCAAAGCTGATGCAGATCCAAGTAAAATTGCTGTAATTGGTTATTGTTTTGGAGGTACAGGCGCATTAGAAGCTGCTCGTGCGCAATTAGCTGTTGTGGGTGTTGTTTCTATTCATGGTGGATTAGCAAAAGATTTGGCTCGAAAAAATATCCCTCTTAAAACAAAAGTTTTAGTAGAACATCCAGCTGATGACGAATCTGTAAAACAAGAAGATATTTCGAATTTGGTACTTGAAATGAACGAAGGAAAAACAGATTGGCAAATGATTACTTACGCAAATTCAAAACACACGTTTACCAATCCGGAATCACCTGATTACAATAAAGTAATGGCAGATAGAGCGTGGCAACATACATTATTGTTTTTAAAAGAAGTATTGAAATAAAACCATTAATTCGAGTGAAATTATTTTTAGAATTTTGTATCGAGAATAAGGTTTTAGAAGATAAAATTCATCTTAATTCTCGATACAATTTTAAAAAAAACATAATAAGAAATCTACTGAATAAACAACTGGATCATTTCATACCAAAAAGCAGCTGTAAAAAAGCCTATAATAATACTGATTCCAATAATCAAATTGGTTAGTTTGGTGTTGAGTTTAAATTGTTCCGCAATAATACTCGATGTTACTAATGTAGGCATTGCAGCTTCAAAAATAGAGATTTTAGCCACATCACCTTTTATCCCAATTACGATGGCTAAAAGCATTACAACTGCAGGCGCTATCATTAATTTGTAAACCATAGACATCGAAATTTGTGACCATAATTTTCTCCAACCATTAAACTTTAATTGCAGTCCAACTGAAAATAAAGCCAACGGACCTACAGTTGCAGCTAATTTATCGAAGAATGGTTCGGCAGGAGATAAGTCGATAAATTGAGATAAAATCAATGCACTGATACAACCCAAAAATGGGGGGAAAGTAAATAATCTTTTCAAGATAAATTTAGAATCTATTGCTCCAGATCCATTACTTCCTCCTTTTAATGCAGAAACTATTCCGATGGTTGATAAGCACAAAAACATGGTTTGATCACAAATAATCGCAATACTTAAATATTTTTCTCCATAAAATGCTGAGATCAAAGGGAAACCAATAAAAGAGGTATTGCTATAGCCGCTTGCCAATTCCAATGTTCTTCTCGAACGCTCCGAATAGCCTTTTGCTTTGCTGTAGAATTTCATGTAAAATAAACTTCCAACGGCAATAATGACAGTCGAAAAGATAGGGAATAGCATTTCTTGCGACCATTCTACTTTTGGTAAATACTTAAACGAGACTGCTGGTAAAGCTAAATATAAAATCCATGTATTGATCCCTTTATGTGCATCAGGATGTATAGATTTTGTTGCTTTAAACACCATTCCGGCGATTATGCAGACTGCGATTAATATAAAATTTACCATTTTTTAGATATTTAGAATGCAAAGTTACAATCCCATTTTTTTTTACCCTAAAGATATCACTTTTTATTCAATGCTTATTTTTTATAAAATGGCAAGATTAGATTTATTTAATTTATTATTATCTAAAATTACTTTTGAATAATGATTTTCATTTTCCAAAATAGCTGTAAATGGAGCAGGAATTATTGTATCAGTTGTAGGAAACTAAGTTGTTTTAATAAAATAATTTGGTAATAATATTTTCCCTTCATCTGAGCCATTAGTACCAAAAGTATCAAAATCTCCTTTTCAGAATTTAGATGTTGTTTTCTATTATAATATATGATTAGTTGCTTCAATATAAGTTGTAGGTAAACCAATTTCAGAAATTTCAAAAAATAGAATGTTGATCAAATCCTGCTTAGTTCTCATAAGCTAAATATATTCTTCATTCGATTTTACAAAAGTTAATCTTGTCCAACCAACTTGTAAACTAAACTGATTATCGGTTTCTTCAATTAACTCAAAAGCTAGAATAGTTGTATAAAATGATTTCGTTTTTTCTAAATCATTTGTAAACAATTGTAATTCTTATATTTTCATTCTGCGATTTTTTATAAAAGTAAACCAACTAAACAGAAGAAAACATCAAGACGAATTGATTTAATTAATTGCGCTATAAGTAAATTATTTCCTTCAATTAGTTATTATTCTTTTCTTTCAAAAAACCTTTTTCTTGACACAAAATTCTTACAGAATTTCACTCGAAATGACGGTTTTTTCATATAAAAAAGGTAGAATTATACTACTGATTTCTATATCAAAATAAACATCTATTTCTATATCTCTATGTGGTCATTTATTCAAAAGTTGAGACAAATTATATCTTTATTTTATTCTCATCATAGTCACCAAAGAAGTAGCCACATGCGTTTCTTTGTTCGTTGTTTCGTCAACCACAAAAATCTCTGTGCGTATGGTGCTTATCTTTTTTCCGCCTTTTATCACATAGGCTTTTGATAGTAAATAATCACCCAAAGCAGGTCGTAAATAATTCACCTTTAACTCAACTGTTACCACATAACAATCGTCGTCATAGTGAGAAACAGCAGCATAACCAGATGAAACATCAACCAAAGAAGCAATCATAGCACCATTAAACATTCCGTGTTTACGTGTCATCATTTCTTGTTTCGGAATCTTAATCGAAACATAGTCCGTTTCGCATTCGATAAGTGATGCGTTATAAAATTTCAAGGTTTCTGAACGATTAAAACTTACCTCTACTAATTCTCTTTTTTCTGGCGTCATATAAAATTGCTTTCAACAAATATAGAGATTTGTCGAAAGCAATTTCAGTTATGCAGTTACGTTATTCAAGTTTTCTTCTTTGATAATCGTATTTTGATGTGACAAAATTACTTTATCCAAACCGCGGTAATAATTCCCTTTGTCAACAGTAATCAATAAATTATTTTTCGGAATTTTATTGATAATCTTATTGTTCGGGAAATGTTGTTTCGAGTTTTTGAAGGTAATAAATACATCATCTTCAGTTAGATTTTTGACATCATCTTCCGAAATAATATCAATCAATTCATAAGGTAAATAAAGTTGATCGAAGATATAATGAAACGTTTTAAGGCGTTTTCTGTTCAATTCTTTGCTATGTTGCAAAAAGTTTCTCAATCTATGTACAACAGCGTAGAAATTATCTACCAAAGGCGGTTTGGGAATATTACGCTCGAACAAGCAACCATCAATCAAACTAAGCGGAAGTTTGATATTCAATTCATCTGTTTTTACATTGTATAGATGGCGATAATCCAAACCTCTTTTCTTGAATTCTTCAATAATATGATCTTTTAGCGCAGGAACTTTAATAGGCAATTGTTGATTGATAAAATCGACCAATTTTTCATCTGATATAGGAGCTAAATTAAGCTCAGAAATGTTTTGTGACATACAATAAATAGTTAAAATAAAACAATTATTGTATTTCGATAATAGGGGATTTTTCGTTGTTTTTGGATGAACTCCCGTATTGTTTTACCACCGTGGAGACTCCTCTCGGTTGGTATCGTTTTCTACGATTCGAAATACGGTGTAAAACTACATAAAAAATTGAATATGTAGTAATCTTTTCTAATAATTTTATTTTAAAATGATCACTTAGAATTTTATTCTAAATTGGATATTGTTTCGATAATAAAGTTTTGAATAATTGCTTGATTTGTTTTTTTATATTCTACCATATAGATACATCGTAATACTAGTTCATTTATTCATTTTCCAATTTATCTCTATTCATCAACATTGTTAAACCTATGTCTCTATGTGGTTATAAATTTTATGTTCTGAATTAGATGCGACCATGAAACGAGTTTAGGGTGACGACTTCGCTATTAAAAATCAAGATTTTGAAAATTTTACAAATAATTAAGATAAATTTAATTGTTTGCCGAAAATTATTTTATATATTTGAGTAACAAAGTAATTAAAAAATGAAGTTTACGTGCTTATATATGTCGATTCGCAAACAGGTTTGGAATATCCAGACGTGGGAAAGTCATGTATACTAAAAAGAGATTTTATTTTTTAATATATTTTAGGTTTCCCCGTCGAGTTTCGATGGGGATTTTTTTTGAACAAAAACAACAATTACCAATATAAAATTAAAAACAATGCAAAGTTTACAACAATTAACGATCCCAGTTTGGCCCTTAGAGGACAACACAATCTTAAACAATGTTTCGGTAACATTTCAACTTTTTGGACTTCCATTAGGAACAGCTCCAGTCATTTTGATTAACCATTCCTTACACGGAGATTCAGATTGTACCTGTCATTGGGATGGGGTCATGGGAAAAAACAAAGCAATTGATCTTAATGAGTATACGGTAATCTGTATAGATATTCCTGGAAATGGCGTTTCCCAAACCATAAAGTACGACTATATTCCACGCGATCACATTACAGCACGCGATGTAGCGGTGTTGTTTTGGTTGACGTTATTTGAATTGGAAGTAGACGAGATTTTTGCCATTATTGGTGCAGATTTAGGTGGAGGATTAGCGTGGGAAATGGCTTGTTTGTTCCCAAATAAGGTGCTGAATATTATTCCGATAGCAGCAAGTCCTAAGACTACAGATTGGTTGGTAAAAGAGCCAACAGCTAAAAGCGAATACCTGAAATCTATTTTCTATTCGATAGATATATCACGCAATAGAGGCGATATATTGCAAGTTTCGCAATACATCAAATCGAAGATACATGTGATTTATGTGAAGGACGGAAACTTGTTCAACAAAGCAGAATTGAAACGTTATTACGCCAAACTGCAAGAGTTTAACAAACATGTGCAGTTTCATGAAATAGAACAAATAGAAAACAACGAATTATTGAAAGCCAATATCGATGAGGTTGAAAAAATAGTAGACGGTATCCTCGAAAAAGAGTTTATTAATAATGTCGCATAAAACAAAAAGCTCCTGATATACACTGCCCCCAAAAAGTTAGACACTTTTGGGGGCATTTTTTATGACAAGAAAAGTAAAATATAGTGTAGCATTTA
>NZ_JACALO010000058.1:0-11762 GCF_030328185.1 Empedobacter sp. 225-1
CTTGTCTTTGATTTTCAACGGTCAAAATTAGTTTCAGTCATTCAATGTTTTAAATCATTTGCTACGCAAACAGTAAAACATTTTAACCATGACTTTCAACTTTTTGACACTCGTCTCCAAATCATATGACATTTTCTTCAACCTTTTTAAATACTTAAATTAGTTGTCACTCTTAGCTTGTCGAAGAATCTCTACCTCAACCACAATTTTATGTTTTACGCTTTTGTTACTTGCTGTCACATAAAGTAATCTTCGTTCTTAGAAAAAGAAAGTTGTATCGAAATGTCTTTTCTTTAATAACTCTTTTTTCTTCTATCAAATTGTATGATTTTGTTTCATAAAAAAATCCCCTTAATGAATTTAAGAGGATTTAATATTATTATTTGGATGAAATTATTTTCCAAAAACTGCGTTCACTTTTGCTGCAATTCGTTCACGTTCTGCATCTGTAAGATTAGAACCAGAAGGCAAACATAATCCGTTTTCGAATAATTCTTCTGCTACTGTTCCTCCATAATAAGGCGAATCAGCAAAAACAGGTTGTAGATGCATTGGTTTCCATAAAGGACGAGATTCGATCTCATCTTCTAAGAATGCTAAACGTAAATCTTCACGCGTTTTACCGGCTACTTTCGGATCAATTAAAATCGCAGATAACCAATGATTAGAGAAATAATCTGATGTTGGCTCAACAAAAACTGTTACACCGTCAATGTCAGCAAATAACGCTTGGTAGAAGTTGTTCATCGCACGACGAGCGGCAACTCTATCTGCTAAAACTTCCATTTGACCACGTCCAATTCCAGCCGTAATATTACTCATACGGTAATTGTATCCAATATGCGAATGTTGATAATGTGGTGCATTATCACGTGCTTGAGTCGCTAAAAATACCGCTTTATCTTTATCTTCTTTTGTTTGACACACTAATGCTCCTCCTCCAGAAGTGGTAATAATCTTATTCCCATTAAACGATAATGCCCCAAAACGTCCAAATGTACCACAGGCTTTTCCTTTGTATGTAGAACCTAAAGCTTCTGCTGCATCTTCAATCACTGGAATATTGTATTTTTCTGCAACCGCATGTACTTCATCAACTTTATACGGCATTCCGTACAAATGAACTGCTAAAATAGCTTTTGGTGTTTTTCCTTTTGCTATTCTATCTTTGATTGCTTCCTCTAAAGCGATTGGACAAATGTTCCATGTTTCTTTCTCCGAATCAACAAACACAGGTGTTGCTCCTTGATAAGCAATTGGGTTCGCCGTAGCAGAAAATGTCATCGATTGACAAATTACCTCATCGCCCTGTGAAACTCCACATTCAATTAATGCTAAATGAATAGCTGCTGTTCCTGCAGATAAAGCTGCAACTTTAACGTCTGCATTTAAAAAGTTTTCTAAATCTTCTTCAAATCCATTAACATTTGGACCAAGTGGAGCAACCCAGTTAGAATCAAATGCTTCGTGAATATATTTCAACTCATTTCCTCCCATATGTGGAGAGGAAAGCCATATTTTATTTGCCATTTTTATAGTTGTTTTTGCTCTGCAAATTTAGAGTAAAAGAATCAATTTTAATCAGATTTAACTTTTTACTTTAGCTTATTATTCAAAAAATTAAATTCATCTCTATTCTAACGATTTTTTTTAAAATAGTAAACAACTCATCGTTTTGTTAATATCATTACCAATTAATAAATTGAGCAGGATAATCTGTTTCTATAATATCGGGACGCGTAATAAGATGTTGAATATAACCTCTTGTTCGTTCAAGATCAGTTGGTAATTTATCTGAGGTTGGAGCAATCGCAATCATCACCATGACCCCTTTATCTCTTAGATACGCGATCATTTCTTTTTGTTCCTCTTTTATGGCGGTTCCTACCCATGCAATTACGCGATTAAAAGGGACATTCAGTTGTTCAAAACTCTTAACATCTTTCATGGTATGAAAAGGTTTCATAAACAATACATGATTTAAATGCTTGGCGTAATACGCCACCTCCTCATCTTTTCTCAATCCCAACACCACATTTGGATAAGGATTTTCTTTCAAAAACTTTACATAGGTTGCATACGGAACACCTTTATTATCTAACTGAAAAATAGTTTTTCCTTGACTCCAATCTAAAGCTTCTTTAAGGGTAGGAATTTTAAAATCAGTTAAATTTCCTTCTCGGTCTTTTAACCTTGCATTCTTTATTTCAGCATAGGTATAGTCTTTTACTTTTCCTTTTAAGGTTGTCGTTCGATCGAAAGTATCGTCGTGCATAAGGATCAACACCGAATCTTTTGTTAATTGAGGATCTATCTCAAAAAAAGAAGGCATAATCGACAGTGTTTTTTCAAAAGCTTCAATACTATTTTCTGGATAACCCGGCATCATACCTCCTCTATGTCCTGAGATAATGATTGGTTTTGATTGATCTTGTTTGAAATAAGACTTCAAGTCTTCAAAATTTTTGATATTAACGGTATTTAATTGCGCATTAGCCACAGTAACTGTAGCTAATAGCACAAACCATAAATGTATTTTTTTCATTTCTACTTCTTAAAAACTATAGCGGAAACCTATTTGTATTTGATAAGGATTGAATACATAACTAGTTTTACCTGTATTCGTATTTACATTGTAAACAAAACGCTCATTTGCTGTATCAAAACTCTTAATCGAATAAATATTTTGTTTACCTATTCTAGGCCCTACTCCCCATTCTTTGTTCATTAAGTTAGCGACATTAAAAATATCTACTGCAACTTCAAAACGATGCTTTTCTACGATATTGAATTTTTTAGCCAATCTCAAATCAAATGTTCCTGCAAATCCATTAATTCCTCCATTACGTTCTGCGATTTTACCGAAACTCTTTCGAATATAATCTTTTGTATGCTTTTCAACTTCTGGATTATCTAAAATAGCTTGAATTCCATTTCTTAAATATTCAGGAGTTGAAGCAGCGTTAGGATCATAGATGTATGCCAAATCATTTGAATTTACGAAATCTCCATTCATATTTCCACCTACAGCTAATGAGTAACGAGTTCCACCAATTCCACTAAAACGTACACCTGCTGTCATTCCCCAAAAAGTTGGAGATTGCCCATACACCACTAACTTGTGACGAAAATGTGTATCCGAATAATTCATTTTACTTAAATCTCGAGGATCTTCAGGAACCATTAAGCTTAAGGTTGCTGTATTGGCAACATTTCCATTATAAGACGTATTGTCTTTTGAATCGTTCCACGTATACGATACGGATAGTTGTCCGTCTTTAAAATAACGGTATGTTCCGTCTAACACAATTGCGTATTGGTCTTTTTTACCATCACTAATTAACTCTAAAACTCGACCCAATTCATGTGTTTTACGTCCATTAACCCAATTGGCAGCACCATTTGTAGGGTTAATTGTTGACGCAGGTACATAAACACCTCGGTTTGCTTCTTCTTTTATTCTAAAAAAAGGTTCGTCTACCATATTACGGTCAACGTACATATAGTTGTTACGTGCCCAGTTCGCATAAGCACTAATTCCAACTCTCAATCGGTCGCTAAAAAAATGATTATAAGAGGCGTTTAATTTGTAAACCGTAGGTACTTTCGCATCTTTGCTATTGGCATTAATCGTAATTAGTTTTTCTATATTGGGGTTGTTAAAAAGATCTTTCCCTGGTGCATTTTGAGGGTTTTGTCTATAATCGATGAAATCGGGTGTAGGAACTAAATCGCCTACTATATCTACTGCTGCTACTTTTGTTCCATCAAACAACATGTTGTTAATCATTGAATATGGATTTAATGAAGAGCCAAAAATACCTCCACCAAATTTTACAAAATCTTTTCTATTCTGATTAATATCCCATGTTAATTGGAAACGTGGTTGTAGTTGCCATGTATTAATTTTGTTATCTGTTCTTACACCCAATTGTTTATCTGCAACTTCGTTGTAGTTGGCTGCATTTAAATATTGCATATTTTCGAAACGAATACCAGCCATTAAGTCTACGCCAGGTAAAATTTCTGTTTCCAATTGACCATAAACTGCTGATGATAATTGATTAATAACAGTTGAAGGATCATCTGTTAAGCGAATTTCACGGGCATAGCGATAAGGCGTCATGTTTTTGAAGTTATCCATTCCTGTAAAATAAAAACGACCATTCATTTCACTCCCGTATACATTTTTCATATGATAATAAGAAAAATCCCCTCCTAACGTATACTTAATATTGTTTTTATTAATATATACATTATCAACTAATTGTATCACATTTCCTTTGAACCATTCAGGTGAAAATCGTTGACCTCCTAATTGTATATTCGTATAATGAGTTTTTTCTCCTATTTGAGATCCTACACTTTCTACAATTGCACGCGGAATAGATTGGCTAGGCAATTCACTTGATGGAATAATATTCTGATGCTCAAAAAAATGTTGAACTTTCAGTTCATTAGTAATGTCATTATTAAAATCAGTTCTTAACGATAACATCAAACTGTTGTCTGTTTTTTTTCTATCAATATAGGATTCGTACATATTGATTGAGGTGTTATCCCCTTCAGAAAGTTTATCCATTTCATAGACAAAATTATTACGAAGTGTCAACAAATTTCGCTCATTTAATTGCCAATCAATACGTAAAAATGCGGCATTTGTATCTTTATTTTTATCAAATGCGCCAAATTGAGGATTAGTTGACACCCCATATTTGTCTCTTGCGATAGATAAAAATTGATCTAATGTTGATTGCGTTACGTTATACAGTGCTTCATCACTTGGGTTATTAATATTGGCAATCATCAATGGACGCTTATCCACTTGTCTGTCCCAAGCGACAAAGAAATGAGCTTTATCTTTCTTTATTGGTCCACCTAAAGAAAAGCCATATTGATAAGTTGAGAATTCGTTGTCTCTTTTGTTTCCACGAATGTCGTATGGACTCGATAGCCAATCGGCGCGTCCATAAAGAAAAGCACTTCCTTCTAATTTATTCGTTCCTGATTTTGTTACAGTGCTTATCGTTCCACCACCAGCACGTCCATTGGTCACATCATATTCATTGGTAACTACTTTAAACTCTCGAATGGCTTCCATTGAAATTGAATAAGAAGAAGAGGTAGAACCTCCAGCTATTGTTCCACGATTAGACATTCCGTCTATCGTATAATCTACCGAAGATGCTAATTGTCCACCAATACTAGAACCATTACTTAAAGGAGAAAGATCAATTAACGAGGTAAAGTTTCGTCCATTTACAGGTAATGTTTGCAAATCTTTTGCCGATACAGAAGTTGAAGCACCGACTTGTTTGATTGAACTTTTTAACGTTTGTCCATTAACAACTACTTCTGATAAATCTGTTGTGCCGTTCGAAAATTTGAATGGGACCCAAATCAAATCACCTTGATTAAGACTATACCCTGTTAACACCTCATCTTCATGATCATCAGAACGGATTGTAATGGTATAAGGGGAACCCAAAGGCAACTGCTTGAGGTTGTATTCTCCTTTTTCATTTGTTTTTGTGGAAGTGGTAAAACCTGTTGATTCGTTTTTGACGATTACAGTTACTTGTGGCAAGTCATATCCTTCATTATCGGTTATCTTTCCAGCAATTCCTGCTAAATCACCTTGTCCGTAGACTGCTGTTGAAGCCCCTATCGTAAAGACTACTGCTGATAATTGAAATAAATTGAGTTTCATGTATGTTTATTTGAAGCCCAAAATTATTGTACACTAAACAATAAGAGGTTAACTAAAATTTAAGAGATCTTTAATAAATCTTATTATTAAGGTTAATTCAATCTTTCTTTTTCATTTTTTATTCATCGCTTATCTATTTTAATTATCGGTATTCATATGCCCTTCGGGGAAACTCATCCAAAAAACATTTGAAATTAAAAGGAGGAGCCACGGCGTGCTCAGGTAATACTTATTTCGTACTTTCATTTTTATATTCATTACTTATCTATTTTTATTGTCGGTATTCATATGCCCTTCGGGGAAACTCATCTAAAAAAACATTTGAAATTAAAAGGAGGAGCCATGGTATGGCTCAGGTAATTCAACTAAATAAATTATTCCCATAAAGTTGGCAACTCGCTTCTCTCAAACACTCCAACTTTTTAATTTCAATAATTTAGAGTTGAATTACATTTCGATTCTAAATCGTCGGATTTTTTTAATCCCTTTTTCAATATTCAAATCCACTTTCAACAAAGAATTTATAAACTGTCATTGCTGAAAAGTCGAGCGTCAATTCGGCGTAAAGAGCGTTAAAAATGATTTATGTTCGCATTTCATATGCGAATGTTCTAAAGCATTTAGCGAATAGCCGTTATTGACCGACTTGTAAGCATAGACTTGATTTTTTTGGTTCGTTTTTTCATCAAGGAAAAAATGAATGTAAAATACTTTCTGTCACTTTTTTTATTCATTACTTATGTATTTTTATTGTCGGTATTCATATGCCCTTCGGGGAAACTCATCTAAAAAAACATTTGAAATTAAAAATTTGAGATTAAGAGGAGGAGCCATAATATGGCTCAGGTAATATTTATTTCTTACTTTCATTTTTTTATTCATTACTTATCTATTTTTATTATCGGTATTCATATGCCCTTCGGGGAAACTCATCTAAAAAACATTTGAAATTAAAAGGAGAAGCCATAGTATGGCTTAGGTAATTCAACTAAATAAATTATTTCCATAAAGTTGGCAACTCGCTCCACTCAAACACTCCAACTTTTTTTATTCCAATAATTTAGAGTTGAATTGCATTTCGATTCTAAATCGTCGGATTTTTCTAATTCCTATTTAAACATTCAAATCCACGTTTTATAACATTTGAAATTAAAAATTCTTTAATGTCACTTTTTACTTGACTAAAAAGTAACCAAAAAGTCAAGGCCGTAAACCTCTCTACTAAAAATGTTCTCATTCCACTAAAGATTTTAAAAACCCTACGGGCTAAAACCTTTTAAACGCTCCATTCAAACATTTTCTTAACGTGAGAGTTTTAATGCCGGTTTTTCATCCTTTTTCAATATTCAAATTCATTTTTAAAAACAGATTTTGTCATTCTGGGCTTGTATCAGAATCTCATCTTGTTGGTATTCTTAGCTTGTCGAAAAAGCTCTTCCTTTCATTTTTTTATTCATTACTTATCTATTTTTATTGTCGGTATTCATATGCCCTTCGGGGAACAGTCAAAAAAACTAACGAAAAAAGACTTAATTGTAGAGTTGACATACGATTTGCAGACGAGCTTCAATCTATTAAAGTAAATGTAAAAAATCAGGAATGAAAATGAACATTAAAATTTCTTGAAGAATCTTTCTGTCACTTTTTTTCGTCAAAAAAACTAACGAAAAAAGACTTGTCTTTGATTTTCAACGGTCAAAATTAGTTTCAGTCATTCAATGTTTTAAATCATTTGCTACGCAAACAGTAAAACATTTTAACCATGACTTTCAACTTTTTGACACTCGTCTCCAAATCATATGACATTTTCTTCAGCCTTTTTCAATACTTAAATTCGTTGTCACTCTTAGCTTGTCGAAGAATCTTAACCTCATCCACTTCTAACAACCAATTTTAGAGCCGACATACGATTTGCAGACGAGCTACAATCTATTGAAACGAACGTAAAAAAATCAGGAATGAAGATGAACATTAATACTTCTTGAAGAATCTTTCTGTCACTTTTTTTATTCATTACTTATCTATTTTTATTGTCGGTATTCATATGCCCTACGGGAAAGTTCATCAAAAAAAACATTTGAAATTAAAAGGAGGAGCCATGGTATGGCTCAGGTATTTTAAATAAATTATTTCCATAAAGTTGGCAACTCGCTCCACTCAAACACTCCAACTTTTTTTATTCCAATAATTTAGAGTTGAATTGCATTTCGATTCTAAATCGTCGGATTTTTCTAATTCTTTTTCAATATTCAAATTCCTTGTCATTCAGAACTTTCAAAGAATCTCATATCTAATTGTTCATAAAAACATTTTACATCGTAAATCCCATATCAAAAACCTTTTAAAAATATCATACTGCCACCCTACTGCCACTATGTTGCCTTCATCCTGCCTTTATCTTGCCTTTATCCTGCCTTTATCTTGGGACTATCTAAGGAGTTTCAATAAAACCTAAAAATCCCCCTTTGTATATGTTTTTCACATTTGATGAGCGTTTACAATCACCTCACCCTACGGGTGTACAAATCACCCTCCAAAATTATGGTTTAAGCTGTTATAAGCTCAATACCTGCTTTATCAGCTTTGTATTTTATTTTATTTATGAGCTCATAATAGCTCCAGTTTCTTAAGACAAATCTTTCTTCTTTGGCAATTTGTATTTTTTCTTCTTGATCTACAATAACTATCGTTCCTGCTTTTTTTTCAACGCAAAAATCAATTAACATTCTACTGTAGACATGTAGCCGATGATGAACATACTTACTCTCTGTATTTTTTAATTTTTTTGCTATTTTTAATTTTCTTGCTTTTCCTTTCCCTCCTTTGCAAAAAGGCACTCCTTCTAAAATTCTTTTACGAGAAGCTTGTATGGCTAATCTTCTATATAAAAATTCTTCTTTGCTACCAATGGTAAGCTGAGATCTACCTATTTTTACAACCAACGGATATTCTAATGACAAAGAAACTTCTGCAATAATATCTGGTTGTAATTGATTTTTTTCTTTTTCAATTTCTACAGTGAATACCCAAAATATTTTATTTTTTTCTAATTTAATATGCGATCTACAAATTCTAATTTCTTTGCTTACTATTTGCTCCAATAACTTATGATTATCAATATAATCTCTTCCAAGATACGTTTTAAAAGGTATTTTATAAAGTTTAAAATAAATGTCTTTTTTCTCTGTATCATTCGAGAATTTAGTTATCCTGTCTATATTAAAAGGAATTGCTATATCCCGTTTAAAAATTTTTAATGAAAGTTCCCCTTTCCAATACCTGACACAATCTTTCTTGAAAGATAGGTATAAGGTATTCATCAAACTAGACAATATATACATCGGAACTTCGTCCTTAAAACGTTTTGAGAGCACACGATAAATGGTATTCATACGAGAACATTCTAGTATTCCATCTTCATCTTTATTTTCATCTACTAATTTATATTTGATTCCTTCAGAGAAATAAAAAAAATCTTTCACCATTTCTTGCACATACAAATGAGAAACAATCAAATTAGCCGCTATAAAACATCTATTTTGCCATTTATAAAGCGTACTCAAAACTTCTTTTCGTTCTTCTTGGGTTGGTAAATCAGCAATTAACTGTATTTTACGTGTTAAAAAGATTGTAGAATTTTCCATATTTAGTTATTTAGGGGTTTAAACTTGTTTTGTTGAGTCAATTTATAAGCGACTACAAATTCATTGTGCACTTCTTTCTGAGAAAGTTCTAATGTCTTGGCAATTGTTGTAAACGATTGTTTCTTTTCGAATCGAAGCTTTAAAATCAACGATTGCTTTTCGGTCATTTGATCTTGTTCCTTTACCTCAGAAACAATTTCCTTTTTAGACACAAATATATCATGACTATTAATCAGGCTCTTAACATCCTCTATTGCACTTTTAATCTCCTTACTCGTTTCTGAAACTCTTTTTCCCATTGCATTGGCAATTGCTTTATATCTAAATCCATATTTCAAGCAGAGTTCAATCAAATGTTTTCTTTCAGCGCTTAATAGGGGTAATATTTTTCTAATTTCTTCATAATGTTCGTCATGTATTACTTTATCCCTTATGTTTTCTGCAACTTCTAACGGATCGTATCCAGTCAAATAGATATCATAATTCTCGTAACTCTCTAATGAATGCACTGACCTAAAAAATTTGTTTTTAGAACTTCTATAATGCGAATAACAACTTTGTTTCAAAACAAGTCGCGTGAAATAAAAGATATGTTCAGGTCTTTCTATGTTATCTCGATATTCCCATAATCTAAGGAAAGCATCTTGTACCAAACATTCTACAACAAATTCATCTGTAATTATTTGTTTACCAATCCAAAAAAGTAACCTTTTATGTCGTACATAAATTTTTTCTAAGGCTTTTGGATCGCCTTTTTTCAGTAATTCATATTCTTTTTCTAGCATAATAAAGGTGGTTTTTTATTAAGTTTTACGTTCTACGGTTAACGTTTTACGTTTTTACATAGTTTTTAATTCAACATTAGTTTTAAAAGCCACTCCTTTTCCTGTACATCGCGCCAACTTTGTTTTGGGGAAAGGGGTTTTTATTTTTACGTTTGACGTGATACGCTTAACGTTTTACATTTTTTTTCTTATTAATATTCAAATTCATTTTTATCAACAAATTTTGTCATTCTGAGCTTGTCTCAGAATCGCATCCAATATGTCATTTCGAGGTATCGAGAAATCTTTTTTCATTTTTTGAGCGCAAAAAACGAAACAAAAAACGCTTGTCTTTGATTTTCGACGGTCAAAATAAGTTTCAGCCATTCAATATTTTAAATCATTTGCTGCGCAAACAGTAAAATATTTTAACCATTTACTTCAACTTTTTGACACTCGCCTCCAAATCATATGACATTTTTTTAATCCTTTTCTCTAAGTTCAAATTCGTTATCATTTCGATTCTAAATCGTCGGATTTTTAACTCTTTTTTCAATACTCAAATCCATTTATAACAACGAATTCTAAACTCGTCATTGCTGAAAAGTCGAGTGTCAATTCGGCGTAAAGAGCGTTAAAAATGATTTATGTTCGCATTTCATATGCGAATGATTTAAAGCATTTAGCGAGTAGCCATTATTGACCGACTTGTATGCACAGACTTGATTTTTTGATTACTTTTTGATCAAGCAAAAAGTAATGAATAAAAAATGAACTACTATTTATCTCCATATTATCGTAACTATGTTCAGAACCTCATCCTAAATCTGAATACATAATACTTTGTACATAACACAATTCTCTCAACCCACAAATTCCCCTTGGACAGTTTTAAAAAATACATTAATAAATGAAATAAAATTTAACACTAATACATTCTATGAAAATCATTAACACTCTTATAAGTTGTCTTTGGGGAATAAAATGTGAGTCTTTATTGTTTAATAATTTTCTTCTCTCCCACTAGTATATTCGCCAATAAGGGTCGAAGTTTTTACCATGTCAGTCATGGTTTTTCTTTGTGTATACCCAAGGGATAGCACAAAATAGTTATTGAAGCGCAACACAAGATTGCCTACTAATTTTAAAGTAAAATATTCACATAATTTTACATCGTTTTATAATTCAACATTTTTTTTAAAAGCCACTCCTTTTCCTGTACATCGCGCCAACTTTGTTTTTGGGAAAGGTTTTTTTTTTTTTTTACGTTCTACGTTATTTTTTAACCACAATAGAAACATAGTTTTTTATTAAGTTTTACTTTCTACATTTTACAGTTTTTGTCATTCAGAGCCTGTCGAAGAATCTATCAGTCACTTTTTTTAGAGATTGTATAGTTCAGTAAACTGAAACATAGTGATCTCCTAACTATGTTTAATAGATTTATCTTCTTTATTGCTCTTTTATTTTTTACATCCAGTTCTATGTACCTATGTGGTGAATATTATTTTCTACCATTCTAAACATGGGCACTGAGGCACTCGAAGTGCAGAATCTTTCTATTTTTTTTCTTCTAACTTTTACCTTAATGCAAAAGTTACAAAACATCAAGTCTTTGATTTTCGACGGTCAAAATAAGTTTCA
>NZ_JACALO010000059.1:0-11237 GCF_030328185.1 Empedobacter sp. 225-1
TTTGTGTAGTAACTACAATTTACTGCTTTTTAGCAGGTTGTACAACTTTTATATACAATCTAATACAAATGCACTACCGGTTATTATTAAAATATTCATTCATTCTATACAATGATTTTTGATGAACACCTTCTCCAATAATTCGTTTATTTATTAGATTATTAGAATGTATTTTCACTTGATCTTTTTTGAATCGAAACTGTAAATCAGCATCAAATAAATCTCTATTCACTGAATCTATAACAGCATCAAGCGTAAAATTCACTTTATAAAAATGTTGTTCGGTATTAAAATTCTTGTCATAATTATCAATCACTTTCTGCAAAATACCTTCTGCTTTTAGGTTTGTAATGAACGCTTCTTTCAGTCCTACTTCGGATACTTTTTCGAGTTTGATATTGAGTTCAGATTTCAAATCCGAAACTTTCAAAACAGCATCTTGATAATCTTTTTTCGAAACAATTAATTCATCTGTTTGCAAAACATTACTCAAATCTATAATCGCTTTTCCTTGCTGATCCGAAACAAAATTCTTTGTCGAATTCTTGAAATAAATGTCTGCATCATCCAAAGGTAAATTAGTTGCAAAATCTGTGATTGTTATATTTACAATTTGTGCGTTCACCGAAATTGCAAATAATATAAAAAGGTAAAATAGTTTAGTCATATAGTTTTTAAATTGATTTACGATAAAGATATATTTTAAAACTGTTAAGAATTTGTAAATCATGAAGTTTTAAATATATTTTAACAAAAACATTTAAATAAAAAAAATTCGGTATCTTTAGTAAATACGTAAACCACATTTATGAAAAACATATTATTTTTTATCTTTCTTTTTTCTTCAATCACATCTTTTTGTCAAAATAACGAGTTTTCTACACTTCAAAAAAAAGGTATTATTTTACCTTATAATGACGATTCAGGAGTTCCTTTAATAACGATCAATCTTGATAATAAAGCATATAATTTTATTTTTGATACAGGTTCTCCATTTACCGTTCTAAATTCTAATCGGTTTGAAATTGAATCAAATTCTGGTCAAAAAAAAGTAAAAGATGTTAATGATAAAATTAACACTATAAATAAAATTAACTTTAATACGCTAAGTTTTGGAAAAGAAAAATCAAATGAAACGGATATAAAAAAACGTAGTTTATACTTATCTCCATTAGAAGATCCTCTTTTTGAATGTAATAATATCGATGGAGTTTTGGGTTGGGATTTAGTAAGTAAATATATTGTAGAATTAAATCCTACGAAAAAAGTTATTATTCTATACCCTTATGATGTTCCAATTTTTGAAGAATACCTTAAAACAGGTGAATATTATAATTTAAAATATAACAAAAAAGGAAGCGACTTACGTCCTTTACTCAATGTGAATATCAATAACAAAAAGCAAAATTTCCTATTAGATTCAGGATTCAATGGTTATATAAGTGCTAATGCTTCTGATTACGAAAACTTAAAAACAACGCATCCTTTTCAAACTTTTTTAGGTTATGAAGCTATTGGATTTTTTGGACAAACAAATGAAACACTTTATAAATCATTTATAATCAAGAACACAGAGGCTAATTTTGATGACAATTTCAATTTAAAAACAAATATTGAAATAGGTGAAAAGGAAAAAAATATAATCGGTTTCTCGTTTATGAAACAGCAACCTATTATTATGTCTTGGTACAAAAAAATGATTCTTATAAAAAAAGATCCTAATATTTATCTTCAATCGTCTAAAGAAAAGTTTGGAATAGGTATTTCTTATTTCAACAATAAATATATTATTTCGGATATTGATGACAACATGAAAGATTTAAAACTTGATCAACAAGTCATTAAAATTAACGGAACTCCTATAGAAAATATTTGTAATTATAGAACCTATATTAATCAACAAAATTCTCTTGTTTTAACAATTACAGATGAAAATTCTACATTTGATGTTAAATTAGATTTATTAAAATAACAAAAAAACGCCACTCTTCGAGTGGCGTTTATAAAATATTGTAATAGTTAAAATTTTAGTGTGCTTCTAACCAATTGGCTCCTACTCCGACTTCTGCAATTAACGGAACATCCATTTGCATTGCCGCTTCCATAGTCGATTTGATTAATTCAGAAACTTTTTCTACCTCATCTTTTGGAGCATCAAAAATTAACTCATCATGTACTTGCAAAATCATTTTGGTTTGATAATTTTTCTTCAATTCTTTCTGAATTTGAATCATTGCCATTTTCACGATATCCGCTGCAGTTCCCTGTATTGGCGCATTTACCGCATTACGTTCTGCATGAGAACGCACCACAGCATTTCTTGAGTTGATATCTTTCAAATAACGACGACGTCCCATCAATGTTTCTACAAAACCTTGATCGCGCGCAACCTCCACTTGTTTTTCGATATATGCTTTCAATGTTGGATAAGTTTCGTAATAAGCATCAATCAAAACTTTCGCTTCTTTACGCGAAATATTCGCTTGTTCTGCCAAACCAAAAGCCGAAACACCATAAATAATTCCAAAGTTTACAGTTTTCGCTTGACTACGTTGTTCACGAGTAACCTCATCTAATGCGACGTTAAATACTTTTGCTGCTGTAGATGCGTGAATATCTTCTCCTTGTTTGAAAGCTTCTACCATTGCAGGATCTTTTGACATTTGCGCAATCAAACGCAATTCGATCTGAGAATAATCGGCAGAAATAATCACATGATTTTCATCTCTCGCCACAAAAGCTTTACGAATTTGTTGTCCTTCTTCCGAACGAATCGGAATGTTTTGTAAATTCGGATTTACAGAAGACAAACGTCCTGTAGCTGCCACAGTTTGCGCATACGTTGTATGCACGCGACCCGTTTTTGGATTCACCAATTCTGGCAGTGCATCAATATAAGTTGATTTTAATTTTTGTAATTGACGATACTCTAAAATATCCTTAATAATTGGATGTTTATCTTCCAGTTTCGATAATATCTCTTCTCCAGTTGCATATTGTCCAGTTTTGGTTTTCTTTGCTTTTGGATCTAATTTTAACTTATCGAACAAGATTTCTCCTAATTGTTTTGGCGAATTAAGATTAAACTCTTCTCCAGCATCTTGGTGAATTTTTGTTTCTAATTCTCTTAATTTCGCTTCATGCTTTACAGAAAGTTCTTTCAAAAATGGAACATCTAAATTCACACCTTCCAATTCCATATCAGCTAAAACTTGCATCAACGGCATTTCAAGATCAGTGAACAATTTGTGTGTATTCGCTTTGATTAATTCTGGTTCGAAAAGATTTTTCAATTGATTCGTAATATCCGAATCTTCTACACCATATTCTGTTTGCTCCATCAACGGAACATCACGAAAATTCTTTTGATTTTTCCCTTTTTTTCCAATCAAGCTTTCGATTGAAACAGGTTGATAGCTCAAAAAGGTTTCCGACAACACATCCATGTTATGACGCATATCTGGATTAATCAAATAATGTGCAATCATCGTATCAAAATTTTGACCATTTACAACAATGTCATATTTGTCTAAAACTTTGATATCATATTTTAAATTTTGACCAATTTTCGAAATAGTTTCGTCCTCAAAGAAAGGTTTAAATTCATTGATAATCGTTTTTGTTTCTTCAAAATCAGTAGAAAAAGGTATATAATATCCTTTTCCTTTTTCCCAAGAAAACGAAATTCCGACTAATTCTGCTTCCAATGCATCCAGTGAAGTCGTTTCTGTATCGAATGTCACTTCTTTTTGTTTCAGAATATTTCGCAACAAAATTTCACGACCTTTTTTTGTATCGATCAATTGATACAAATGATTGGTTGTTGAAATATCTGTGAATGCTGAATTTTGAGGAACAATTTCTTCATCCGAAGTAAAATCAAATAAGGATTGTTGTGCAGATTGATTAGAGTTTTCTTGACTTGCAAATGATATTTCTTCCTGTGCTTCCTTGATTATTCCAGATGTATCCAATCCATAAATTCTATAGACTGTTTCTAACATTCTACGGAATTCTAACTCTGTAAAAAGTTCAGTTATTTTTTCTATATCTGGCGGACAAACGGTTAAATCTTCTTCATCAAATTCAATTGGTGCATCCGTCAAAATTGTCGCTAATTTTTTGGAAAGAATTCCAAGTTCTTTATTTTCTTCAATTTTTTCTTTGGCTTTCCCTTTTAGTTTATCTGTATTCGCTAAAAGATTTTCCATCGATCCAAATTCTTTCAAATATTTACTTGCTGTTTTAGCTCCAACACCTGGTAATCCTGGAATGTTATCAACTGCATCACCCATCATTCCAAGATAATCAATCACTTGACTTGGGCTATCAATATCAAATTTTTCTTTGACTTCTTCTATTCCCCAAATCTCAACTCCTTTACCGTTTGCTGCAGGTCGGTACATTTTAATCTTATCTGTAACCAATTGTGCAAAATCCTTATCAGGCGTTACCATATAAGTTGTAAAACCTTCTTTCTCGGCTTTCTGTGCTAACGTCCCAATTACATCATCTGCTTCGTAACCTTGCGCATATAAAACAGGAATACAAAGTGCCTTTAATATTTCTTGAATATAAGGTACCGCATCTCTAATCGCTTCGGGTGTTTCATCACGATTTGCTTTATAATCTGCATAATCTACCGTACGTACAGTTGCTTCACCTACATCAAAAACAACGGCTAAATGTGTTGGTTGCTCACGACGAATAACATCGAACAATGAATTGGTAAATCCCATAATTGCTGATGTATTGAAACCTTTGGAATTGATTCGTGGATTTTTGATAAATGCGTAATAACCTCTAAAAATTAAGGCATAGGCATCTAACAAAAAAAGTCTTTTATCTAATTGATTCATTTAATAAGTTTTAAGTATTACGCCTAACGTTTTACGTTCAACGATATTTTAATAAAAAAAACGTAGAACTTATCACGCACTACGTAAAACTAAAATTTAATATTCTGGTGCTAATTCGATCACCAAGCCATCCATTTCATCCGATAAATGTAACTGACAACCCAATCTTGAGTTTTCTTTTACATTAAAAGCTTCTGCTAACATTGCATCTTCATCTGGATTCATTTCTGGTAAAGAAATTTCTGGAGTTAAAACATAACATTGACATGAAGCACACATCGCCATTCCTCCACAAACGCCGATAGTTCCTTCTGGTGCTAATTCGTAAGCACGAACTAACTCCATTATATTCATATTCATATCTGTTGGTGCATCCACTTCGTGCGAAACACCTTCTCTGTCTATAATTGTTATTTTTATGTCTGCCATAATAGTTCTTTCAAGTAATACAAAAATACGGATTGTTTATCTTGAAAAAAAGAATATGCCTCATTGGTTAATATTTAATAATAATTTTAAATAAGTTTTGTTACGAAATCCGTATTTTGTCTACTAATTCTATAAAATTTTAAAAAATGAATGCACACGAAATAGATTATAAAATATATGGCGAAGAAATGCAATTCGTCGAAATTGAATTAGATCCACAAGAAACTGTTGTAGCTGAAGCAGGTAGTTTTATGATGATGGATGATGGCGTAAAAATGGAAACTATATTTGGTGATGGTTCGCAACAAAGTGGCGGAATTTTCGGAAAATTATTGAATGCTGGAAAACGTATGTTAACTGGAGAAGGTTTGTTTATGACGTCTTATACCAACTATGGACAAGGAAAAAAGAAAGTTTCATTTGCGGCACCATACCCAGGAAAAATTGTTCCGATTGATCTACCAGAAGTAAATGGTAAATTTATATGTCAGAAAGATGCTTTTCTTTGCGCGGCAAAAGGTGTTTCGGTTGGAATAGAATTCAACAAAAAATTAGGAACTGGTCTTTTTGGTGGCGAAGGATTTATCATGCAAAAGTTAGAAGGTGATGGAATGGCTTTTATTCATGCTGGAGGAACATTATATCGTCGTGTTTTACAAGCAGGAGAAGTTCTGAAAGTAGACACGGGTTGTATTGTAGGTTTTGAACAATCTGTACATTATGACATCGAATTTGTAGGCGGAATCAAGAATACTTTTTTTGGAGGAGAAGGTGTTTTCTTTGCAACATTAAGAGGTCCTGGAGTCGTCTATATTCAATCGTTACCTTTCAGTCGTTTGGCTGATCGTATTATCGCTCATGCACCTTCAGCTGGTGGTTCTTCTCAAGGTGAAGGCTCTATATTAGGAGGATTAGGAAGATTAATTGACGGTGATTAAATCAACTATTTATTAAACAGCTTACTAAATAATTTTCAACGTGAAACTCATTTTTTTATACAATATTTTTCTCATCATTATTTAATTTTTCACTAACTTTAATTAAATTAAAGTTCAGTTGAATAAATGCTTATTATTTATCATTCTTTTTTGTTCAAATTTAGTTTTTGGCCAAAATATAGTGTCATTTAGCAATGATCAATATAACGGAATTAATGGAGTTGTATTTTCTCCAACCAATTCCTACTTCAATCCAAATAAATGGGATGTAAATATTATTTCTGAGGATATTTTATTCAGAAATGATTACGCTTACATATCCGATCAAAATGTATTAGGTTTAATAAAAGGTGAAACAAAATCAGCCAATATCAAAGCTGGAATAAGAGGAGAAACACATTCTAACATTTTAGATTTCACAACTAAAAATACTATTTCTTATCATTTAGAAAATGACATTATGGGACCTTCCGTTTCTTTTAAAAAGAGAATTAATAATCAAACATTTCGATTTGGTATTTTTACTCGGCTTCGTACACAAGGTTCTATTAAAGATTTAGATAATTATTTTCGTTTTAGTAATCAGAATGAAATAGAACCAAAAAATTATGCGTTTGAACCTACAAATACAAATGCAATTAATTGGGCTGAATTAGGCGTAAATGTTGCGACAAATTTATACACAACAAACACTTCTGAAGTAATTATTGGTGCAAATATTAAATATCTTTTAGGTTTAGACGGCGCATATATCAAAAGTAAAAATGCAATAAAACTTGAAGCAGAACCAACTATAACAAGTACAACTGACAATCCTGATGCAGATATTTATGCTTCGAATTATGACATAGAAGCAGGATATTCAACTAACTATGATTTTGATCGCGATAAATACATTCTTCGCAATAGAGGAAATGGAATAGGAATAGATTTAGGAATTGCATTTGTGAATAGAAGAATAAATGACGAACTATATGATTTTAAATTTTCTGTCAATTTATTAGATGTTGGTTTGGTGAAATTCAGAGGCGACAACCATCATTTCTACAATCCTTCGCAAAGAGTTCAACTTCGTAACAATCCAAATTTAGATAGAGTTGATTTTGAAAGCATTGATCAATATTTAGGTATTTTGAGCAAAGAGGTTTATGGTGATGAAACACAATCTAAAACGGGAAATAATTTTTCAATCGGTTTACCAACGAGTTTACATCTTAATTTAAGTAAAAAAATCATCGAAAATCATTATTGGAATATCAATTGGATACAACGAGTTCCTGTATTTGAAAATAGTTTGAAAAGAACAAATGTTTTGCAAACGTCTTATACCATACAAAAAGATGGTTTTGGAATAGGTCCTTCTCTTTCTATCTATGATTACGAGAATGTAACCTTTGGCGGTTATGTAAGAATTGGACCGCTAATTTTGGGAAGTGACAATGCAATTCCAATCGTTTTTAAGCAGAAAAAATTGAATGCTGCCAACTTTTATTTTGGATTAAAATTTTATCCTTTTTGGGATAATGAAGCTAAAAGACGAAGTAGAGAAGAATGTTTTTGTGATTAATAAAAAAACCTTCTACACGATGTGTAAAAGGTTTAAAAAATATTTCTATAAAATTTTTATTTCATTTAATCAATTGCTTTAACAACTGCTTTTTCGGCTTCTTTACGTGTTCCGTCAAAACCATCTACACCAGAAACTGTTGTGTATTTTAACACAAATTTTTTTCCTGGATTCATTCGATTGTAAACAGATTGACACATTAAAGTTGCTTCGTGGAAACCACATAAAATTAATTTCAATTTTCCTGGATAGGTATTAACGTCACCAATCGCATAAATTCCTTCGATATTTGTTTGATAATCTAATGCATTATTTACTTTGATCGCATTTTTCTCAATCTCCAATCCCCAATTCGCAATCGGTCCTAATTTTGGAGAAAGTCCAAATAATGGAATAAAATAATCTGTTTCAATTTCAAAAGTTTCACCTTCTTTTTCGATTACCAAATTTTCTACTTTTCCATCACCTTTTATTCCAGTAATTTCAGCAGGAGTTATTAGATTAATTTTACCCGCTTTTTTCAATTCAATAACCTTATCAACAGAATCTAATGCTCCACGGAATTCATTACGTCTGTGAACTAAAGTTACTTCTGCAGCAACATCAGCCAAGAAAATCGACCAATCCAAAGCAGAATCTCCTCCACCTGCAATCACAATTTTTTTGTCGCGAAACAATTCAGGAGTTTTTACAAAATACTCAACACCTTTCTCTTCATAGTCTGCAATGTTTTCAATCATTGGTTTACGAGGCTCAAAAGAACCTAATCCCCCAGCAATTGCAACCGCTTTTCCGTGAACTTGTGTTCCTTTATTAGTCGTCACAATGAACGTTCCGTCTTCTTGCTTATCAATTGTCGTTGCTTGCTCATTCAAAGTAAAACCTGGCTCAAATTGTTTAATTTGCTCCATCAAATTATCAATCAATTCACCTGCACCAACAGAAGGATAACCAGGAATATCAAAAATTGGTTTCTTAGGATACAATTCCGTTAATTGTCCTCCTGGTTGAGGAAGTGCATCAATAATATGACATCTCATTTTTAATAAACCTGCTTCGAAAACGGCAAAAAGCCCTGTAGGACCAGCCCCGATGATAACTATATCTGTTTGAATCATTTTTTAAGATTTTATTTAGAACACTACTAAATTGAATGCAAATTTAATGAATTTGAATAGATTAATCGATGATTATCATCAGAAGTCCAATAATATTTAATGAAAATAAAAAAGACAAATTCAATTGTGAATTTGTCTTTGAAGTTGTAGCGAAGAGCAGAATCGAACTGCCGACCTCAGGGTTATGAATCCTGCGCTCTAACCATCTGAGCTACCTCGCCTTGTTTTTGGTGGTGCAAATATAAGAGGTTATTTTCGATTAAAACAAATCTTTTTTGAAATATTTTTAATAAAAAGTAGCATAAACAGGCTAATTAATTGAAATATTGAATGTTGTTTTCGTAATTATTTTAATAATATTTTGATTCATAAAAAATCCCCAAGAAAAACTTGAGGATTTTGGTGTTTATTTCAATTTCAATTTACGCTAAAGCATTTTTGATGCGTGTCATTGCTTCTTTCAATTCATCAACAGATGCTGCATACGACATACGTATACAATTTTTCGATCCGAAAGCAGAACCCGAAACAACTGCAACCTGTGCATATTCTAATAAATATAATGCTAAATCATCTGCATTGTTTATTGTTACGCCTTTATAGGTATTTCCGAAAGTTGCTGTCACATCTGGAAACAAATAAAAAGCTCCTTTTGGCTCGTTTACTTTAAATGTAGGAATTTCTTTTGCCCAACCTAACATCAATTCGCGACGCTCTGCAAAAGCTTCAACCATATATTGAACAGCGCTAGGATCTGATTCTAAAGCTGTAATCGCCGCACGTTGTGCAATAGAATTTGCTCCTGAAGTTACTTGACCTTGTAAGGTTTCGCAGGCTTTAGCCAACCAAGCTGGCGCTCCTATGAAACCAATTCTCCAACCTGTCATTGCAAATGCTTTTGCTAAACCATTTACAGTTACGGTTTGATTATATACCTCTGGAAAAGATGCAATCGAAACATTTTTCTCTCCATAAACAATGTGTTCATAAATTTCATCCGAAATTATAATTACATCTGGATATTTCGCTAAAACCTCAGCCAAACCTTTTAATTCCTCTTTTGTATAAACAGATCCTGAAGGATTACATGGAGAAGAATAGATAATAGCTCGCGTTTTATCTGTAATTGCGGCTTCTAATTGCGTTGGTGTAATTTTGAAATCAGCTTCTAAAGCACCTTCTACAAAGACTGGTGTACCACCTGATAACTCGACAATATCAGAATAAGAAACCCAATAAGGTGTTGGAATAATCACTTCCATTCCCTCGTCTACAATCGCTTGCAATACATTATAAATAGATTGTTTCGCACCTGTAGAAACAACGATTTGATTAGGAGAATAGTCGATGTTATTATCACGCTTAAATTTCTTACAAATCGTTTCCTTCAAATCTGCATATCCAGCAATTGGAGGATAACCTGAATAATTTTCATCGATTGCCTTTTTTGCCGCATCCTTGATAAAATCTGGCGTATTGAAATCTGGTTCTCCAATACTTAAACTAATCACATCAATTCCTTGTGATTTTAATTCTCTTGCTTTTGCAGACATTGCAATTGTTGCAGATGGTTTCAAATTTTGTAAACGCTTTGAAAGTTGCATAATATTTGTGAGTTATTTGTAGTGTAACAATTTAATAATGCGAAGATACTTTATTCTCCGTATAATTTTGTTACTTTTAATCATTAAAAATCGATAATAAAACAAAAAATTATGGCTCAAATTACATTTAAAGGAAATCCAATTCAAACGGGAGGAAGTTTACCAACAGTTGGTGAAAAAGCTCCAACTTTTGCTTTAACAGCTGGTGATTTAAGTGAAAAAACATTGGCTGATTACGCTGGAAAAAATGTTGTTTTAAATATTTTTCCAAGTGTTGACACTGGAGTTTGTGCACAATCTGTACGAACATTTAATCAAGAAGTTTCTTCTGCCCCAAATACGGTTGTTTTGTGTATTTCGAAAGATTTACCATTCGCTTTATCTCGTTTTTGTGCTGCCGAAGGCTTAGAGAATGTTGAAACATTATCTGATTTCAAAAATGAAGAATTCGTAAATGCTTATGGTGTAAAAATGGTAGACGGACCGTTAAATGGTTTATTATCTCGTGCTGTTGTAGTTGTTAATCCAAATGGAGAAATAGCCTATACTGAACAAGTACCAGAAATTGGTCAAGAACCAGATTATCAACAGGCATTGGCAGCAATTAAATAATCAAAATACTTATAAACAAAAAGCGTTACTTTCTAGACTGCACCCAAAAGTTTGGACAGATTAAAAATTAATAATTATAAAAATGAGTTCGATATTGTATCGGGCTCATT
>NZ_JACALO010000005.1:0-72746 GCF_030328185.1 Empedobacter sp. 225-1
GAATAAAATCGAACTTAAATAAAATGAGCCCGATACAATATCGAACTCATTTTTATAATTATTAATTTTTAATCTGTACAAACTTTTGGGTGCAGTCTAATTGAGAATCCTTTTTTTATTATCAAGTTTAATTTATTTAGTCAAACTTTGTACGAGTTATTTATCTTCAACCAATCCTTTGCAAATATTCTTTACAACAGCAGGACCTTCGTAAATAAAACCTGTGTAAACCTGTAATAAACTTGCACCAGCTTCCAACTTTTCTTTTGCATCTTCGGCTGTATGAATACCGCCAACACCAATAATAGGAAAGGCTTTGTTCGATTTTTCTGAAAGATAACGAATGACTTCTGTCGAACGCTTTTTAAGTGGTTTTCCTGAAACGCCGCCTGTTTCTTTTACAATCTCTGGATCAGAATTTAATCCTTCTCTTGAAATGGTTGTATTAGTAGCTATAACTCCAGCAATTTTAGATTCTAACACGATTTCAATAATATCGTCTAATTGAGAATTGGTCAAATCAGGAGCGATTTTAAGTAAAATAGGCTTTGGTATTTCGTGTTGGTGATTGTATTGTTGCAAATATTTTAAGATGTACAATAAGGGTTCTTTTTCTTGTAAATCCCGTAATCCTGGTGTGTTTGGCGAACTTACGTTCACGACAAAGTAATCAACATAATCAAACAAAGCATTGAAGCATTTCACATAATCATCAACCGCATCTTCGTTTGGAGTGACTTTATTTTTACCAATATTTCCACCAATGATATAACGCTCGCGATGAGGTAATTCTTTTATTTTTTTAACAGCATAGTCAACACCTTTATTATTAAATCCCATTCGATTAATAATTGCTTCATCTTCAACTAAACGAAACATTCGAGGAGCTTCGTTTCCGGGTTGAGGTTTTGGTGTAACGGTCCCAATTTCGATAAAACCAAATCCGAAGTGGTTCAATTCTTCGATGTATTCAGCATTTTTATCAAAACCTGCAGCTAAACCAATTGGATTTTTGAACTTGATTCCAAAAACTTCACGTTCTAAACTTGGATGATTGAATTGATAAAATTTATCTAATAGTTTTCCAACACCAGGAAATGCAACATAATTTTTTAGGTTACGCATAACAAAATGATGCGCATCTTCAGGCTGTAATTGAAATAGAATTTGCTTGACTTGTTTGTACATGCTGCAAAATTAAACATATCCGATAAATATTCAACTCAACTATTCATCAGTTTTACAATATTTTGAAACTTAACAATTAGATTTTAATAAACAAATTAGAAATCGTACTTTTGCAGACTAATTAAAAGAGAGAAAATATGCAATCAAATTTTGTTGACTACGTAAAAATAAATTGTAGAGCCGGACATGGAGGTGCGGGTTCAGCAAGTTTGCATCGCGAAAAATATATTGACAAAGGAGGACCAGATGGTGGAGATGGTGGACGTGGAGGAAACATCACACTTGTAGGAAACTCAAATCTTTGGACATTGTTAGAATTTCGATTTAAAAAACATTTCCGTGCGCAAAATGGTGGTCGAGGAGGTAAATCTCGTTCAACTGGTGCTGATGGTGAAGATATTATTTTGGAAGTTCCGATTGGAACAATTGCCAGAGATGAAGAAGGAAATATTATTGGCGAAGTAACAGAAAATGGACAAAAATTAATTATTGCAAAAGGAGGAAAAGGAGGTTTAGGAAACTGGCATTTCCGTTCTGCAACACGTCAAACACCTCGTTATGCACAACCAGGTATAGAAGGAGATGAACTTTATGTTACATTGGAGTTGAAAATTTTAGCTGATATTGGATTAGTAGGTTTTCCAAATGCTGGTAAATCGACTTTGTTATCGGCTGTCTCGGCTGCAAAACCTAAAATTGCAGATTACGCATTTACAACTTTAACACCTAACTTAGGGATTGTTGATTATCGTAATCACCAGTCATTTATTATGGCAGATATTCCTGGGATTATCGAAGGAGCAGCAGAAGGAAAGGGACTTGGACATCGCTTCTTACGTCATATCGAGCGTAATTCGAATCTCTTGTTTTTGATTCCTGCGGATGCAGAAGATTATAAAAAAGAATATGAAATTCTGTTGAATGAATTGAAAAAATTTAATCCAGAATTATTAGATAAAGGACGTGTTTTAGCTATCTCTAAATCAGATATGTTAGATGATGAATTGGAAGCTGAAATTAGAGCACAATTACCAACTGATATCGAAACAATATTTATTTCGTCAGTTTCTGGAAAAGGAATTACAGAATTGAAAGATTTATTGTGGAAAAAATTACATGAATAATTAATTATTAAAGATAAAAAAAATGTTTGGAAATTTTGGAGACATCATGGGAATGATGGGAAAAATCAATTCATTTAAAGATAAATTTTCTGATTTAAAGAATGAATTAGACGGAGAAATTTTTACAACTACTTCTAACGACGGAAAAGTAAAAATTACCATGTCTAAATTGGCAACAGTAAAAGATATTGAACTTGCTGAAGGAATGGAGAAAGAAGAGATTGAGGATTTATTAGTAATGACGTTAAACAAAGCGTTAGAGCAAGTAAAAACAGAAGCAATCGATAGAGCGAAGAAAACTGCTCAAGAAAACTTACCAAACATTCCTGGAATGCCTTTCTAAAAAGAGATTGATTACAAGATAAAAACCCTGAAAATTAATTTTCAGGGTTTTGTTTTATGTAATAATTTGGATTTTCATCTTCTTCATTCAAAGATTCTAAATATTCTGCTCTCAAACGTTCTTGTTCTTGGTAAACTTCCCATAAATGCTCGGCTTGTGGGTCATAATAATTTTCTTGATCCCATTTCGGAAATTCTTTTTGTGGACCAATTTTTCGAAATAAATAGGCGAAAAACGCACCTGAAATAAATCCGCTCAAATGACCTTCCCATGAGATAGAATTACTACTTGTATCTGTTTTTAGTTGAGGTAAAATTTCTTGCGGAACCATCCCCCAAATCATTCCACCATATAATAAAATAATAATTAATGATATTGCCATCAAACCACGTTCTTTTCGGATAATACCACTAAAAAAGATAAACGAAGCCAATAAATAAACAATAGAACTTGCACCAATATGACAACTTACGTTATCATCTAAAAATGAGGGATTTCCAATAATCCATAAGATTGTTCCTGATAAAATCCAACCAAAGAAAATAACGTAATAGGCCAATCTATCATACATTAACAAGGCGATAAAGCTTAGAAATGCCAATGGAAAAGTATTGCTAATAATGTGTTTCCATCCCGAATGGAAAAATGGTGAAAATAAAATACCTTTCAAGCCTACAAAAGTTCGAGGAATAACACCATAACAACCATCAAAGCTGTATCCATTTTGTTGAAATAGAAAGATAATCCACATGGGGATAAGTAATAATAACGGGATTATAATTGTTTTCTTTGGAAAGGGATACCTCATATAAATGGTTTCGGATGTTGCTTTCAATCTTTATTCCTTTCGAGAAATACTGCCAAAATTGGTTAAATTATGATTAAAATCGTTTGATTAATTCTTTTGCAAGCAATTTCCAATCCGTCCATTTTACACCTAATTGATGATTTTGTATAGCAATGTTATGTTGATAATCTAAATGCTTAATCACTTCTTTATAAGCTTTTATGAGGTTGAATGAAGGATCGTAGATGTGTGTTGCTTCCGAATTAGCTCCATTAACTTCGAGTATGACAAAATTTCCGTTTTGAAAATCTTCTAAACTTTTTGCTTTCAAATCAATTCGCCCATAATAAAATCCATCAATTTTTTGAGCGATTTGATCAATGGTTTCTTCTAATTTTATCGTTTTTAAATATGATCCATCCAAAAATGTAGTTCCACGACTATGATTACCAATAGGCTCTACTAATAATTGTTCACCTTTTGCAAGAATAGAATTTAACTCGTTTTGATAGCGTTTAGTTAAATAATCTTTTCGGTAAAATGCTCTTAAATTTTGATCGATTAATTCTTTTAACGTCGACTTTCCATCGCCTGTAAATGTTAAAAAATCTTTTGCTGTAATCGAAAGTATTTTACCATTTTTTTCTTTTGGTAATCGAACGTAAAATACACCAAATTCAAAATTTGATTGAATATATTCTTGTAAAATTAAATCACGATTATTTTGTTTTAAATAATGATTCCAGTCAAAAATATTTCGAATTAATTCTACTCCAATTCCACGTTCACCAAGATTTGGTTTGGCAATAAAAGGAAAATTAAACGGAAGTTTTTGTGTTGTAAATTCCTCAAAAAAAACAGTTTTTGGTTTGTAATCTTCTTCAATTTGATTCAATAAATCTATTTTCGAATAATCGATAAATCCGCCCCATTTCATTTTTGGATTTACGGAACAAAAGTAAGCTGGTGCACCTGCCTGAAAAATTTTATAAATATACCAAGGTGTTAATGGTCCATAGAATAGCCAGAATGGCCAAAATTCGTATTGTGTCCATTTCGCAATATTTGGTTTCATTTTTCTTGATTTTGAAAAGCAATTGTTGAAGAAGCAATTCCAAAATTTTGTGGAATTTTAAATGTGGGAAAATGAGTTTCAATGGCGATTTTAATCAATGCAAAATGATGAATACTATGATCAAAACAATACATTATTTCACGATAATTTGTGGTATTAATCATAAAATGTTCACCATAATAATTCTGTTTGAGTTGAATAGTTATGTCTAAATCTAAAGCTTCAATTTTAGTTTTTAAATGATTTAAAGTCGTCAAACTTTCAACAACAGAATTTTCTAACGAATGATTACGTTGTCGATCATCATAAGAAATACAACGATTTTCCTGAGCTTGTAGCAAACAAGAGTAAAACTCAATAATATGACGAAAATGTTGACCAACAGAAGCGTTTGAAATAATTTTTAATTCTTGTTGAAAAGACGTATCGTCAAATTGCAAAAGAATTGATTTCATTTCATCAAAAGAATGCGATATAGTTTTCTGAATACTCATAATTCTTTGCAAAGATAAATTTTTACATTTGAACTAAATTGAAAAATGAGATGTGTATAGTCAGTTTTTATAGAAATGATGATGAATTTGTGTTGACCCACAACCGAGACGAAGAAATTAGTCGATCTTCTTCAAATGAAATTGTAGAACAAATACGTTTCGGAAAAACCTATTTTTCGCCTGTTGATGAACGAGCAAAAGGTACTTGGATGTTCTATTCGGAGCAATATGTTGCTTGTATTTTGAATGGTGGAATCGAAAAACCATTACATTTTAAAGAGCAATACAGAGAAAGTAGAGGAATTATTTTATTAGATTTGTTGAAGTATAATACTGTAAAAGAGTTTGTTAATTCGGAAAATTTGTCAGAAATCGCACCTTTTACCATTTTTGTTTTTGAAAGAACAACTAAAAATGCTTACCTTTTGTTTTGGAATGAAAATGAATTGAGTGTAAAAGACGTTTCACAAGAAAAAATTGTAACATGGTGTTCGTCTACTTTATACAGTCCTGAAAGAAGAAATGAAATTGATCAAATTATACAATCAAATTCTACACTTTCTTCAGAAGAAATAATTGATTTACATGATCAATTAAAGATGAATAAAGGCGATTTATACGATTTCTTAGCGACGACCTCTATTTCTCAAATTTTTATGAATTCATTAAGAATTGATATGAAATATTGTCAGCTATTTTGAAATTAATAGACAATAATTCCCTATTTTAGGGATTCATCAAATCATTTCGGACATAGGCATAATTTATGCTATAGTCTACCAGAATAATTATATTTGTTAAAGACAGCTTAAATAATAAAATGAACGATAATTTCTCACAACAAGTAAAAGACGTTATTTCTTACAGTAAGGAAGAAGCGTTGAGATTAGGCCACGACCAAATAGGAACGGAACACCTTCTGTTGGGGATTATTCGCGACGGTGAAGGGAAAGCCATTTCTGTCTTAGAAGCATTAAATGTTGATTTAGACGAAATGCGTCAAAAAATAGAAAACCTAAACCCAGCTAAAGAAACTCCGGTTAATAATATAAAAAATTTGAGTTTGACAAAACAAGCCGAAAGAGCGTTGAAAACCACATTCTTAGAAGCAAAATTGTTTAAAAGTCCGACTGTAAATACAATTCACTTATTATTGTGTATCCTTCGTAATGAAAACGATCCGATTACCAAGTTAATGAATAGGTTAGATATTGATTACAATACAGTAAAGGAAGAATTCAAATTTCAATTTCAAGATGAGGAAATTCAATCTCCTCGTGCAGAAAATCCATCTTTTGATGGAGGGGATTCTGATAGCGATTTTGAACGTGCGTCTACAAGTAAATCAACTTCGAAAAGTAAAACACCTGTTTTAGATAATTTCGGACGAGATTTAACAGCGATAGCACAAGAAGGAAAATTGGATCCTGTTGTTGGGCGTGAAAAAGAAATAGAACGTGTTTCTCAAATTCTTTCTCGTCGCAAAAAGAATAATCCATTGTTAATTGGAGAACCAGGTGTTGGTAAATCTGCAATCGCAGAAGGTTTAGCCTTACGAATTGTACAACGTAAAGTTTCGCGCGTTTTGTTCAACAAACGTGTAGTTACATTAGATTTAGCTTCGTTAGTTGCTGGAACTAAATACCGTGGGCAATTTGAAGAAAGGATGAAAGCCATCATGAATGAATTAGAGAAAAATGATGATATTATTCTTTTCATTGATGAGTTACATACAATTGTTGGAGCAGGAGGAGCTACGGGTTCTTTAGACGCTTCTAACATGTTCAAACCTGCTTTGGCGCGTGGTGAATTACAATGTATTGGAGCAACAACGTTGGACGAATATCGTCAATATATTGAAAAAGATGGTGCATTAGTTCGTCGTTTTCAAAATGTGATGGTTGAACCAACAACTCCAGAAGAAACATTACAGATTTTACATAATATCAAAGATAAGTATGAAGCGCATCATAATGTAAATTATACAGATGAAGCGTTGCAAGCTTGTGTAAATTTGACAACACGTTATATTACAGATCGTTTCTTGCCAGATAAAGCGATTGATGCTTTAGATGAAGCGGGTTCTCGCGTGCATATCAAGAATATAAAAGTTCCTCAAGAAATTTTAGATCTTGAAGCAAAATTAGAAGAAGTTCGCGAAGAGAAAACGAAAGTTGTAAAATCTCAAAAATACGAAGAAGCTGCTCGTTTACGTGATTCAGAGAAACAAATAGAAAGTGATTTGAAACGTGAGCAAGCAAAATGGGTACAAGAATCGAAAGAGAATCGTGAAACAGTTACAGAAGAAAATGTAGCGGAAGTTGTTTCGTTGATGTCTGGCGTTCCTGTACATCGTGTAGCTGAAAAAGAATTGAAAAAATTGGCTCAGATGAATGAGTTAATGAAAGGAAAAGTAATTGGTCAAGATGAAGCGGTAACGAAAGTTGTAAAAGCAATTCAACGTAATCGTGCAGGATTGAAAGATCCGAACAAACCAATTGGTTCATTCATTTTTTTAGGAACTACGGGTGTTGGTAAAACACAATTAGCGAAAGTTTTGGCGAAAGAAATCTTTGATTCGAATGATGCGTTAATTCGTATCGATATGTCAGAATACATGGAGAAATTTGCCGTTTCTCGCTTAGTTGGAGCACCTCCGGGCTACGTTGGTTACGAAGAAGGTGGACAATTGACAGAAGCAGTTCGTCGTAAACCATATGCGGTAATTTTGTTAGATGAGATTGAGAAAGCGCATCCAGATGTATTCAATATCTTGTTACAAATTTTGGATGATGGTCATGTAACAGATAGTTTAGGTCGTAAAGTTGATTTCCGTAATACGATTATCATTTTAACATCTAATATTGGTACAAGACAATTAAAAGATTTTGGTGATGGCGTTGGATTTGGAACTTCATCGAAGAAAGATTCTGCAGATGAACGTGCAAAATCAACAATTGAAACAGCATTAAAACGTGCTTTTGCTCCAGAATTCTTAAATCGTATTGATGATATTATTTTCTTTAATTCATTAACAAAAGAAAATATCATGAAGATTATTGATATTGAGTTAGCAAGTTTAATTGAGCGTCTGACAGCATTAGATTATCATATCGAATTAACTGAAGAAGCGAAAAATTTTATTGCTGACAAAGGTTTTGATAAAGATTACGGTGCTCGTCCATTGAAACGTGCTATTCAGAAATATATTGAAGATCCGATGGCAGAGGAGATTATCAATGCGGTAATAAGTGAAGGTGATCAATTAATCCTTGACTTGAATGAAGCAAAAGATGGTGTTAAAATTTCTGTAAAAGGAAAAACGAAAGAAGAAAAATCAGAATAATTTCTAAGTTTCTATAAAAGAAAGGCTTAAACATTTTTGTTTAAGCCTTTTTTATTTCGGTAACTTTTGCCGTACATTTGTGCTCAGCAAGCCACTTTGTCGCTTCATGTACGTGAAGAGGAAAGTCCGGGCTCCAAAGAGTAAGCATAGCGGGTAACGCCCGTCCGTCGAGAGGCGAGGACAAGTGCAACAGAAAGTATGTACAGTTCGGCTGTAGTGAAACCAGGTAAACTCTATGCGGAGCAATGCCATGTATACCAGTAGTTAAGAGCTACTCGTTCGTTGCTGGGGGGTAGGCAGATTGATGTTTCAGGCAACTGAAACACTAGATAAATGACAAAGCATTTTAAATCATTAAGATGACAGAACCCGGCTTATCGGCTTGCTTTTTTACTTTTTAAAGTAAAGACTAAACAATTCAGATGTATTTGAACAATGGTTTTTCTTCAAAATATTTCTTCGATGCGTATCTATTGTATGTTTACTCAAACCAATAGCATCAGCAATATCTTGGCTTGTATAACCTCTGAACAAATATTCTACAATTTCTTTTTCTTTTTTCGTTAACAATAATGAAGAATCTGTTTTCGGATGAAGCAAGTTACTTAAACCATTTTCGATGTTATAAATTTGCATAGTTGGAATTCCACCAACTTTTATTTGTGTAATATCATTTGCTAAGCAAAAAACACGATTAGGTAATAGATTTTCGCTCAATTCATAAAAAAAATGTTGAAGATGTATTTGATGAATAATTCCTTTTTTATCTATCACACGAAAGTTATACATAAATTTATAATTGACTCTTTCTTCTGGTGTAATTTCTGTGTTAAAATTTGCAATTTTTTGTTGGATATCAATGACGTATTCTAAATCATCAGGATGAACAATTTTCACACAAAGTTCTGCGGTATATTCAGTCGGATGATAACCTAAAATAGATTCAGCTTGTGGAGAAACATACTCGAAAACAGCCGAATTAGGATTGATTACATACATAAAATATTCACCAATAGATAAACTTGCGAATGCTTGTAATGATTCTTCAATCGATTTAAAACGATCTTCCTTTTCTTCTTTATTTCTACAATCAGTATTTTCACTCCAAAGTTGTTTGACGATTGTAGTATATTCTATTAAAGATTTTTGATCAGATTTATTCATAAAATTAGATTTATTGTTTATCCACAATACCGATTGATGAGTATTTTTTGAATAAGCAAGATAACTTATTTTTGCAAGATAAATATATAGTAAAAGCTATTTTTGCTTTTATAACCAACCTAAATAATCTAAAACAATAAAAAAGGAGCTTTTAATAAGCTCCTTTTTTTATTTTATTGAAAGGTATTAAAGTAAAGATTTTACTTTTTCGATTACTGCAGTAGAATCAATACCATATTTTTTCATCAAATCTGAAGGTGTTCCAGATTCACCGAATGTATCATTAACTGCAACAAAAGCTTGTTTTGTTGGTAATTTTTGAGCTAAAACTCGTGCAACAGACTCTCCTAAACCTCCTAAGATATTGTGCTCTTCAGCTGTAACAATTTTACCTGTTTTTTTGACAGAGTTTAAGATTATTTCTTCATCCAAAGGTTTAATAGTATGAATATTGATTACTTCACAAGAGATTCCCTCTTTTTCTAATTCAGCAGCTGCAACCAAAGATTCCCAAACCAAATGTCCAGTAGCAACGATTGTTACATCAGAACCTTCGTTCATTAAAATTCCTTTACCAATTTCAAATTTTTGATCAGCTGGTGTGAAAACTGGAACCGCAGGACGTCCGAAACGCAAGTATACAGGACCTTCATATTCAGCAACAGCAAGTGTAGCCGCTTTTGTTTGATTGTAATCACAAGGATTAATCACAACCATTCCTGGTAACATTTTCATCAAACCAATATCTTCTAAAGTTTGGTGAGTTGCACCATCTTCCCCTAATGTTAAACCAGCATGTGATGCTGCAATTTTTACATTTTTGTTTGAGTAAGCAATAGATTGACGAATTTGGTCGTACACACGTGCTGTAGAAAACTCAGCAAATGTTCCAGTGAAAGGAATTTTACCACCAATTGTTAATCCTGCTGCAATTCCCATCATGTTTGCTTCTGCAATACCAATTTGGAAAAAACGCTCTGGATTTTCTTTGATAAATTGATCCATTTTTAATGAACCAATCAAGTCGGCACATAATGCAACAACGTTTGGGTTAGTTCTCCCTAACTCTGTTAATCCATCTCCAAATCCACTACGTGTATCTTTTTTTTCTGTGTATGTTAAGTCTATCATTGTTTTTGTTTTTTGTATTCGTTTTTGTATTCTTCTACTTCTTTTTTCTCATCAAATTGATACATAAAATCAGTTGGTGAAATCGTTTCGTTTTCGTCAGAATTATTTTTTAACCAATTTTCTAAAGTTTCTACATTTTCTAACACAATATTCTGTCCAACTCGGTACACCAAGCCTTTCAAATTTAATTCAGAATTGATAAACGGAACAGAGTTGATAGTAGATGTTGTATCAATACACATTTCAGTTCCATTATCATTGTCGTTATCTTTTCTAAAAATAGTATAAACTTCGCACAATTGATTTTGAATAGTTTCTTTTTTACCCGTTTTGTTCGCTACATAGTTGTTTCCGAACTCTTGATTAGTTAAACTTGGATGATTGGTAAGAAGAAATTTATTTCCTAATAAATTTTTTGTTCCTTCGAAATCTATTTTAAAAACCTTTGGATTTTCTTCTTCGCTGTAAACAGAATACATGTTTTCGTTTACTTTTAACGAAGCGAAATTTCCCATTGGTGTTCGTGTTATCATCAAATGCGCTTTGTAATCTTTGGTTGATAAAATATCTAAAAAATCTGAATAAAAATCACTTTTGATGCGATATTGTATGACGTTTTCAACTGTATACGTTTGCATTTGAGCAAAAGTAAAACTGGTGAAAAACATTAGAATAAAGCTGATTGATTTTTTCATGATCGATGAGTTTGATAAATAATTAATCCAAAGAATTAAAGAAAGTTGTTAACTTATCTTTGTCTTCTTTTTTCAGTTTATCGAATTTATTTGTAATCTCTAAAACACTTTTTCTCATTGCATCAATTGTTTCAGTTAATCCAACACTTCCGCTTTGATAGATGTACAAATCACATATTTGACCAGCGTAATTGTAAACCAAGTTCCCTAATTCTTTGTCTGTGAAAGCCGGAATTTTAGTTTTTAAATCTTTACAATGTGCTGGTGCAATTTTCAAGTAACTCTGTACATTAGGATTGTCGATTGCTAAATCAATTACACTAATATCAGTCGTTTTGTAAGTCGAAGTGTAAGGATCATAATAATCTGCAATATCTACAGCTTCGTAAGCAGAATCTACCGCATCGGCAGCTTCATCATAAGCTGTTGATACCTCAGTTAATTTAAAGTTTTTTGCATCTTCAAAATACGTTTTGAAAAGGTTGTTTAACTCTTTTACTTCTCCTTTATTAGCTAATTTATTCTTTTTGAATTGCTTAATTAATTGATTCGTAGAGCCCTCTGCTGTTGTAAGTGCAGTTGATCGTTCCAAATCAGGATTGCCATCATAATCAGCATCTGTATAAACTAAATTGTAGTTTAAACCTGCAATAGTCGAAAAAAGTTGATTAACATTATCATTTTCAGATGTTTGATAGGTGTAAAAGTTAATTATAGGATCTTCGTAACGATTGTCTGTGTTGTATGCTGTATAGGTAGAATCTACAACTGTATTAGCGTACAAATCTTCGTAATACGTTTTACTTTTTTCTAATTTTTCGGCGAACTTCTCAATTTCTTTTGCTTGATCAAAAGTTAATTTTGCATTCGCTTTTCCTATTTTATCAACGGTAAAACCAAATGTAGCTTCATCGTTCGTTGTTAAATTAACGAGCAAACCTTTGATATTTTGTTTAGACAGCAGAAAACTAATATTATCAATCGAGTTTTTTTCATCAACACAGATAGAAGTAGTCGTTTCGAAATCATCTTTTTTCGAGATTACTTCGTAATTATTACAGGTATATCCGTTGATTGTTGATGTTTTATTTAGATTAACAACATTGGTAATGTTAGAAAAATAATGATCTTGATAAGGCTTTATTTCCTCTTCATCAATCCCCTCGTAATATGAAGGAAGTTTTATCGAAAGATTATTTTCAAGCGTATTTGCAGTAACATCAAAATATTTATGATCAGTTATTAAGAATGATTCCCTAAAAAAAGTATTCCCTGTACTGTAATAATTTAAGAAATTTTGTGTGTTCTCTGCCGTTCCTAAAACAGCTTCTTTTGATAGATACATCACAAATTGAAAATTATCATTTTGTATGCTGACCAGCTCTTTGTACTCTTCAGGTAAATTAACTTTGTACGTTATTTTTTTGTCAAAAGAAAATGTTTTCTCTTGTCCAAAAGCAGTCAAAGAACAAAGTGCAAGTATAGAATAAACTATTTTTTTCATGGTATTTTGATGATGTTAGATTGTTTTTAGTAATCTTTTAATTCAGTTTCTGGATTTTGCTCTAATGCAGAAGCTAATTGCTCGTCGTTAGGTGCTTTCCCATGCCAAGAATGACTTCCCATCATGTAATCAACACCGTTCCCCATCTCTGTATATAATAAGATAGAAACTGGTTTTCCATTACCTGTTAATGTCTTTGCTTTTTCTAAAATAGCAATAACTTTTTCTAAATTATTCCCCTCTTTTTCTTCCAAAACAATCCATCCAAAAGCTTCTAATTTCGCTTTCAAATCACCCAAAGGCATTACAACATCAGTATCTCCATCTATCTGGCGACCGTTATAATCAATTGTAGCAATTACATTATCCACTTTTTTACCAGCAGCGTACATAAATGCTTCCCAAACTTGCCCTTCTTGCAATTCACCATCACCGTGTAAGGTATAAACTAATTTGTCGTCGTTGTTTAATTTTTTTGCTTGTGCAGCTCCCAATGCAACAGATAATCCTTGTCCCAAAGACCCTGATGCAATACGAATACCTGGCAAACCTTCGTGTGTTGTTGGGTGACCTTGTAAACGTGAATCTAATTTTCTGAATGTAGCCAATTCGCTTACTGGGAAAAACCCTGTACGAGCCAATGTGCTGTAGAAAACTGGTGAAATGTGTCCGTTTGATAAGAAAAATAAATCTTCTCCTTTTCCGTCCATAGAAAAATCTGTCGAATAGCTCATGATTTTACCGTATAATGCAGCAAAATATTCTGCACAACCCAATGATCCACCTGGGTGTCCACTGTTTACGGCATGTACCATTCTCAAAATATCTCTCCTTGTTTGTTGTACTTGTGTTTGAAGTTCTTGAAGTGTCATTGTTTGTTTATAAAAATTTGAACAAAAATAATTCTTTTTTAATCGGCAAAAAAATGATAGGACATAAATCGCTACAAATAGGGGGAATAATCACCAATAAAACTTAAGTTGCGCAAGAGTTAATGAAAACCTGCGCAAGAGTTGATGAACAAGAAGCCTCTCTTTTGTGCTTCTGATTTTATAGGTTATAAATTTTATTCATCATACAAAAAATGGAGAAACCTTTGCTTCTCCATTTTTGTGATTATTCTTCTACGTGCCATTCGCCACGATGTGGTATTAAGGCGTCGCGAACTTGTATCATTTCCGATTCTACGACAACCAAATAAGCAACCGCATATTCGGGTTCTACTTCAACAAATTCTGCAAACGTACTTTGCAATTTTTCTTTTTCTGCGTATTGTTTTAGATGAATGGCGTGATGTTTTGCCGTTGGTATAGCGTCGGGACCATAAAAATCCCAGATTAATTTTAATTTCTTTTCCATTTTTTAATTGATTTCTTTTTGACGATTAGAACTAACAAGCCACAATCCAATAAAAGTTAATAAACCATTTAGTATGATTAATTCAACACCAATTCGATAGTCGCTAAAGTTAATGACTAATTCGTTGATGATATAAGTAAAGACAGGTGCTGAAAGTGCTACTGTAATGATTGCGTATTTTTTGTAAATATTACGTTTGGTTAAAATTCCGAAAGCGAACAAACCTAATAATGGCCCATACGTGTAACCAGCAACTTCCATCACAAGATATACAATAGATTTGTTGTTGATCGCTTTAAAAACCATGATTAAAATAAAAAAAACAACCGTAAAAACTAAGTGAACACGAATACGAATCTTTTTCTTTTCCTTTTCCGATTTTACTTTGTCCTCGTTGATGTTTAATAAATCGACACAATAAGAACTTGTTACTGCTGTTAATGCACCATCGGCAGAAGGAAATAGGGCAGAGATTAAACCGATAATAAAGATAATCGAAATAATCATAGGGAAATGTTCTCCTAAAAGAGAAAGTGCAGGGAACATATCATCACCCATAATATTTTGCCCACCTTGTTGCATAAAGAAACCATCGGCGGTGTAAAAACCACCTTCGCTCATCGCATATAAATACAGTAATCCACCTAAGAAAAGGAATGCTAAATTGACAATTAACAATGTTCCTGCAAAGGTTAACATGTTCTTTTTGGAGTTGTGTAGATTGTCAACCGAAATATTTTTCTGCATCATTTCTTGGTCCAAACCAGTCATTGCAATCGTGATAAACATACCACCCAATATTGTTTTTAGGAAATAAGTTTTCGAGTTTGGGTCAAGATTAATCAAATGGGTGTAGTTCTTGGCTTGCATCATATCGTAAGCTTCGCCAACAGATAAATTAAGGTGCGATAAGATGAACCAAATACAAGCAATCAAACTAATAATCATGAAAGATGTTTGTAAGGTATCTGTAACCACAATTGTTTTTACACCACCTTCGAAGGTGTATAATAATATCATCAATAATAAGACGAATGTTGTTGCCCAAAACGGAATGCCAAGATTATCTAACAAAAAGATTTGTAAGACATTTACTACTAAATACAGGCGAGCAGTAGCACCAATCCCTCTTGAAATAATGAAGAAAACAGATCCCATTTTGTGTGCTTCGACATTGAAACGTTTCCCGAGATAGGTGTAAATTGAGGTTAAATTCATTCGGTAATACAACGGAAGTAAAACTCCGGCTACGATAAAGTAACCAAGGAAAAACCCGATGACCATCATATAATATTCGAATCCTCCGTAAATATATTCCGATCCAGTTAGCTTACCAACCGTACCTGGAACCGAAATAAAAGTAACACCACTAAGACTTGTTCCAATCATACCGAAGGCTACCAACCACCATTTACTTTTCTTGTTTCCGTTAAAGAAAGATTGATTGTCAGAATTTCGGCTGGTATAGTAAGAGATAACTAAAAGTCCTACAAAGTATACGATAACACAAAGTAGTAAAATTGTTGAGTTCATAATTTATTTAGTAAATAAGCCCAAATTTAATATTTTTGAGTTAATGATGACCGATTAATTTTAAGAAGATAATATTGTAAATTTGTCGTCTATAATTTTTTTTGAACGAATGAATTACCCAAGCAAGGTTTTAGAGCGAGCTGTAGAAGAGATGTCAAATTTGCCAGGAATAGGGAAGAGAACTGCATTACGACTTGTTTTACATATGTTAAATCGTCCCAAATCTCAGACAACTGCTTTATCTGAAGCACTTTCTCATCTGGTGAATGATGTGAAGTATTGTCAGCATTGTCATACGATTTCTGATGATGAGGTTTGTGATATATGCAATAATCCTTTACGAGACGAAACAACGATTTGTGTAGTAGAAGATGTGCGTGATGTCATGGCAATTGAAAACACAGGACAATTTAAAGGACAATATCACGTTTTAGGAGGAAAGATTTCTCCAATGGAAGGCATCGGTCCAGGACAATTAAATATTCAAACCTTGGTTGATCGTGTTCAGAATGAGAATGTAAAAGAAATAATTTTTGCCTTAAGTTCGACAATGGAAGGTGACACAACTGTTTTTTATTTGTACCGACAATTAAAGAATACTGAAATTATTTTTTCAGCTATTGCGAGAGGACTTGGTGTTGGTGATGAATTGGAATATGCAGATGAAGCTACATTGGTTCGATCTATTCAGCATCGAATACCGTATTCTGAAAATAAATTTTAAATGAAAGTATCGATAATTATTGTTAGTTATAATGCACCAAAACATTTAGAGCTTTGCCTTGATTCGTGTCAACAAGCTTTACAAAACATAGATGGCGAAATCATTGTAATTGATAATAATTCATCAGAAACAGATTTTACAGTTCTACAAAACCTTTTTCCAGAGGTTAAGTTTCTGCTTCAAAAAGAGAATCATGGTTTTGCAAAAGCGAATAATATAGCTGTTGAAAAGGCTTTGGGTGAATATATTTTGATTCTTAATCCGGATACTGTTCTACCAGAGAATTTGTTTAAACCTTTAATAGAACTTCATCAATCGAAAGAAAAAGTAGGATTTATAGGTGTTCGTTTGATGGATACAAATGGTAATTTTCATCCAGAATCTAAACGAAATATCCCCACAGCAAAAAACTCTTTTTCTAAACTATTTAATCGATTTAATCATTCACAAAAGAATAATTATTACAAATTAGAAGTGGAGGAGTTTGAAACGGCACCTTGCGAAATTTTGGTTGGTGCTTTTATGTTTACTACGAAAAAGATTTACCAACAAATAGGAGGGTTTGATCCACGTTATTTTATGTATGGTGAAGACATCGATTTGTCTTTCAGTGCTGAATTAGCGGGCTATAAAAACTATTATAAAGGAGATATAACCGTTTTACATTATAAAGGAGAAAGTACAAAGCGAGATAAAAAATATTACAAACATTTTTTTGAAGCAATGATGATTTTTTTGGCGAAATACTATAAAAATAATAGGTTGAATTATCAACTTTTACGTTTAGGAATTTCGATTAAATATTTGTTAGAAATCTTGAAATTTTCAATCAATCCATCAAATAATAAACTCAAAGTTGATGTAAATGAGGAAGATTTTTATTGGTTAAATCCTACTTCTGAACTACATTCGTTAACTGAGAATCATATAGTATTAGAAGCAGAGGAGTTTTCTTATCAACAAATATTATCCATTATATCAACAAATAATTCGAATACTCGATCATTTTACATTCGTCCCAAGAATTGCAATTATGTGATTGGAGATGATAAGAAAATTATTAAAATAAATGAATAAAAAAAGCTGAATCTTATTGTTCAGCTTTTAAAGTATCTTTTTTCTCAACTTTCGGAGTTTCTACAGTTTTTGTAGAATCTTTTACTTCCTCTTGTTTTCCTTCAACTACTTCTTCATGTTTTTCATGAGGAGCTTCAGCTTTATGATGCATTTCTTCAGCAGTAGCAGGTTCGTGAACTACAGGAAGTACAGCGTGGTTACCACCAGCTTTAGAGTTACAAGAAGTAGCAAATGCAGCAACAGCTACTAAAAGAATTAATTTTTTCATGACGTACAAAATTTATTGTATGGGTATATGATTAATATATTGTTTTGACAAAATTAGTTAAAAACATTGAGTTCAACTAACTGATTTATTTCAATTGTGCAATTTTCTGAATTCCGCCTTTTGTTTTATCACCAACTTTTACATTGATTTCTGTATCAAGTGGTAAAAAGATATCAACACGTGAACCGAATTTGATAAAACCGTATTCTTTACCAGCAACAGCTGTGTCATTTTCTTTACTATAACAAACAATTCTTCTCGCAACAGCACCAGCAATCTGTCTAAAAAGAATTTTTGTATGGTCAGCATTTTCTACTACAACCGTTGTTCTTTCGTTTAATTCTGATGATTTTGGATGAAAAGCAACTAAAAATTTTCCTGGATGATATTTTGAATAAATGACTTTTCCATTTACTGGATAACGTGTAACGTGTACATTAAGTGGTGTCATGAAAATAGATAATTGAATGCATTTCTGATTCAAAAATTCACTTTCATATACTTCTTCTAATACAACAACTTTTCCGTCTACAGGTGCAATAACGCAGTTTTCAGATGAGTCTGATTCTCGAATTGGATTTCTGAAAAACCAAACGATAAAGCCGTAAAGTATCCATAAAGGCAAGGCAAAATAAAAGCCATAAACAGGGAAAAAGTAATTTAATACTCCTGTAGCGATTGCAAATAAAATTAAGCAACCGATCAAAATTGCTGTTCCTTCTCTGTGAAGTTTCATAAAATATATACGAATAAATAATACAAATAAACAAATGGGACGACAAATATAAAACTATCTAATCGATCTAAAAAACCACCATGACCAGGAATTAAATTGCTACTGTCTTTTACATTGAAAAAACGTTTCAATTTAGACTCTGTTAAATCTCCTACTGGACCTAATGCAGCAACGATTAAACCTATAATCATCCAATTTCCATGTAAGTTATCTCCAAAATAGTTCTGAATCAAAAATCCAGCTATTAACGTAAAAACGATTCCTCCAAAAAATCCTTCCCATGTCTTAGCTCCCGATATTTTTGGTGCTAATTTATGTTTTCCGATTAAGTTTCCTGTCAAATAAGCAAATGTATCACTACACCAAAGTAATAAGAAAACAAAGAAAACTTCGTAATGCATTACCTTTTCGCCTAAAGCATAATCAAAACTTGGTAAGGTTAGTGCGACAGCAAAAGGAGCGATAACGTATGTTAAACCCAAAGTAACTTTTCCAAAATCATTCAATAACTCATTTGTAGATTTGAAAATAACATAAATGCTAAAAACAAATAAAACAGGTATAATGAAATATAAACTTCTTAAGTGAAAATAATAATGGTTAGATGTTTCGAAGGCTTCTAAAAACTCTTTTCCATAATAACCAAAAACAATTAATGCAGCTAACAAAGCTCCTAATTTGTAAAGTTTATTGGTAAGGTTTGTGATTTTAAAGAATTCGTACAAACAAAAAAGTCCGAAAACCATCATTAAGACGATTAACCCTTTTGGATGTATTGTTGTTCCGAAAAATATAATAAGTGCATATATAAGTCCCGAGAAAGCTCTAATTGCTAAATTTTTCATCGCTATTCTTCAACCAACAACAAATAAATATTCTTCGCATTCTGTATATTAGGAAATTTGTGCATGTTTTTCCCGCGAATAGAAGTTATTTTAGATGGAAGGTTGTCTTTTTTTAATGTTCGTAATTTTTGTAATGCCGCCCCAACATTTTCTACTAATTGAGATGGGCGTGCATAGATAATAAAATTTGATGGAAAATCATCTATATTTCTACCACAAGTTTGATGTGCAGATAACATAATACTACCATCAAACGCAATTAAGAATTCGCAATTCAGAAAACTAAGTGTGTAACGCGAGTCACATGGGTTTTCTACATATGGAATCTGATTATTTGTTAACATCTCTTGAAGTTTCGGATCAAGACAAATTAATTCGGTTACATTTTCGTAATTGATGATTTCTTTTAAGTTTTGAAAAGCTTCTTGATTGTTATCACAGAATAAAAAATGACCACCACCAGCGTTGAAGTTTGTAGCAAAAACTTCGTCCATAGAAATTTTGTTTTCAGAAAAATTGGGATGAAATAAATCAATATGATTATCATCGTCAATATTTTCAGATTTCTCTGTCGCTTTTTTAAGTAGGTTTTTAATTGCTTTCCACATGGGAATGTATAATTTTTGTACGGGTTTAATACAAATTTACCCTAAAGGTAATAATTTTTAACAATATAATAAGAAGTAAAAAAAAATCGCCTTAAATAGGCGATTTTTTTTGAAAATTATATGGTTTGATTAAATATCATTTCCAGATTCTGGTTGAACTACTTGTTGCGGTTCAGTTTCGAAAGTTTTTTCATCTTTCTCTTCCATTTGATCTAATTCGCTGACATATTTTCTTGGGCCGAAGATTTCTTCTAAATCTTCTCTGAAAATAACTTCTTTCTCAATTAATTTTTGAGCCAATAAGTCAACTTTATCACGATTAATATCTAAGATTTCTTTTGCTCTTACATATTGCTCTTCAATCATTTTCTTAATTTCCTTGTCAATAACTTGAGCTGTTTGTTCAGAATATGGTTTACTGAATCCGTATTCGTTTTGCCCAGAAGAATCGTAGTACGAAACATTTCCGATTTCTTTATTAAGACCATAAATACTAATCATTGCATTGGCTTGTTTTGTCACTTTTTCTAAGTCGCTTAACGCTCCTGTAGAAATATTACCAAAAACAACTTCTTCCGCAGCACGACCACCCATTGTCATACACATTTCGTCTAACAATTGTTCTGTTGTTGTAATTTGTCTTTCTTCTGGCAAATACCAAGCAGCTCCTAATGAACGTCCACGAGGAACGATAGTTACCTTAACTAAAGGTGCAGCATGTTCTGTTAACCAACCGATTGTTGCGTGACCAGCTTCGTGATAAGCGATACGTTTTTTCTCAGATGGTTTGATTACTTTACTTTTCTTCTCTAAACCGCCGATAATACGGTCTACAGCGTCTAAGAAGTCTTGTTTTTCAACTACTTCTTTATTTTTACGAGCAGCAACTAAAGCTGCTTCGTTACAAACATTGAAAATATCTGCTCCAGAAAACCCTGGTGTTTGTTTCGCTAAAAATTCTATTTCAACATCTTCACCTAATTTTAAAGGACGTAAATGTACCGCGAAGATTTCTTTACGTTCGTTTAATTCAGGTAAATCGACGTGAATAATTCTGTCAAAACGACCTGGGCGCATTAAGGCTTTGTCCAATACATCGGCACGGTTTGTTGCAGCAATCACAATTACGTTAGATTCTGTTCCGAAACCATCCATTTCTGTTAATAATTGGTTTAATGTATTTTCGCGTTCATCATTAGAACCTGTAAAGTTAGATTTTCCACGTGCACGACCAATTGCATCAATCTCATCAATAAAGATAATTGAAGGAGATTTATCTTTTGCATTTTTGAATAAGTCACGTACACGAGATGCACCAACTCCCACAAACATTTCTACGAAATCTGATCCTGATAATGAGAAGAAAGGAACTTTTGCTTCTCCTGCAACAGCTTTTGCTAATAAGGTTTTCCCTGTACCTGGAGGTCCTACTAATAAGGCTCCTTTTGGTATACGTCCACCTAATTTTGTGAATTTATCTGGGTGTTTTAAGAATTCTACAATTTCTTCTATTTCTTCTTTGGCACCTTCTAAACCAGCTACATCATTAAAAGTTGTTTTGATGTGATCATCACCTTCAAACAATTTTGCTTTAGATTTACCCACAGAGAAGATTCCGCCACCTCCGCCAGCAGATCCACCTCCACCCATTCTTCTGAATAGTAAGAAGTAGATTAATCCGAAGAAAATTAATGAAATGAAAAGATTCATAAATAATCCTCCAAAACCGTTTGATACAAGTGTATTAAGTTTTGCAGTTTTATTTGGACTTTTTTCAACATTTTCGTAAAAATCTTTTTCAAAATTTCCAGCATCTGCTACATTAAAAGTGAAGTTTGGAGCTCCTGTTGCAAAAGGATTTAAATTTTCCTTTGTATTTTTGAACTTTTTAAATTCTTCATTATTCAAGGCCTCTTCTGTTAAGTAAACACTTACACGACCTGTTTCTTTTTCTAAATCTGCCTCTTTAACATAGCCTTTTTCTACATAAGTAAGGAATGTAGTACGGTCGATATTTTTAGTAGTTCCGCCTACACCTCCAATATTATCAGAAAATAATAAAAAGGCAATCAGCAATAATCCTATAATACCATATATCCATGTAGGATTAAATCCCGAAGGTTTAAAATTATTTTTTTTCAATTTTTTTGGTTTCAGTTATGATTAATATTCCATTTCGATACGTGTCTCTACAGCATCACCCCAAAGACTTTCGATATCGTAATATTCTCTGTATTCTTTTTGAAAAACATGGACAATAACATTTGTGTAATCCATTAAAACCCATTGGTTATTTTGTCTTCCTTCTACATGAAAAGGTCTTTCTGACATTTCAGATTTTACAGTTCTTTCTATAGAACCTGTTATTGCACTAACTTGAGTGTTAGAATTTCCTGTACAAATAACAAAGTATTGGCAAATTGCATTTTCAATTTCTCGAAGATCCAAAATCGTAATTTCTTCTCCTTTCACATTTGTAATTCCATCAACAATGCTATCTAGCAAGTCTTTTGTATATTGAGTATCTATCATCTTTTATTTTGTAATTCGCAAATTTAGTGAATCCTTATTAAAGTTTAAACTTTTTAAAATAACTTTAACCACTCTTTAAAAATAGTAAAAAAAATGTATTTAATTAGTTTTGATTCTTTGCCTAATACGAACGAGTTCTTGGTCGAATTGTCCAAAAAAGATGCCAATAGTTGGACTGTCATACATGCTAAAAATCAAACAAAAGGAAAAGGTTACGCTGGGAATGAATGGAAAGTTGTGGCAGGAGAAAATTTGACCTTTAGTTTTTTACTGAAAACGGATTATAGTTTTCAAGAGTTAATTTATTTTAATCAATGGGTTTCAAATGTTATTTGTCTATTTTTAAAACAATTTCATCCGAAAACTAACGTAAAATGGCCAAATGATATCATTTTGAAGGATAAAAAAGTTTGTGGAATTTTAATCGAAAATCACCGATCAAATGGAGTGATGAATTCTATAATTGGTATAGGAATTAATGTTAATCAAACTGATTTTAATCACTTACCAAAAGCTACATCAATCTGTAAAGTAACTGACAAAAAATATGACATTGAGGAAATTTTGTCAGATTTAATGCATTTTTTTGAACAAGAATATAGAGACTTAGAACACAAGAATTTCGAAAAAATACATCAAACCTATTTAGATAATTTATTTCGAAAAGATGAATTTTCAACATTTAGAGTAGATGGTGAATTAGTTGAAGGAACCATTTTGGATGTAAATGAGGCAGGAAATTTACTGATTGAGATCAATCAAGAATTAAGAGAATTTAAACACAAAGAAATCGAACTTCTTTTTTAATCCTATTTAAAAGGTTATTTTTGTTACATGAAAGAATTCGTAGTTTTAGTTGATCAAGATGATCAAAAATTAGGATTGATGGAAAAACAACAAGCACATGTCGCAGGTTTGTTACATCGGGCATTTTCTGTTTTTGTATTCAATTCGAAAGGTGAATTGATGATTCAGCAACGAGCTGCAAGTAAATATCATTCGCCTACGTTGTGGACCAATACGTGTTGTAGTCATCCGCGTGATAACGAAACATACGAAGAAGCAGCACATAGACGATTGCAAGAAGAAATGGGGTTTGATTGTGAATTAGAGTATAAATTTAATTTTATTTACAAAGCTCATTTAGAAAACGATTTGATCGAACATGAATTGGACCATGTGTTTATTGGCACATTTGATGAAGACCCAAAATTGAATCCAGAAGAAGTGATGGCTTATCGTTGGGTTGAATTGGATGATTTGAAAAAGGATATGGAAAAAAATCCTCAAAATTATACCGCTTGGTTCAAAATTATTTTTGAACATTACGTTTCGTATATCGAAGAATAAAAATTATACCAGATGAAAGTTACTGTCAACAGAAAAGCACATTTTAACGCTGCCCACCGATTATTTAATAAAAATTGGAGCGAGGAACAAAATTTTGAAGTTTTCGGAAAATGTTCTTATCCCCATTATCACGGACATAATTATGAAATTATTGTTGCGGTGAAAGGTGAAGTTGATCAAGAAACAGGATTTGTAATGAATTTAGATGAATTACGAAAAATCATTGAGGTTGAAGTGGAAGATTATTTAGACCATAAAAATCTGAATGTAGACATCGAAGAATTCAAAAATGTAAATCCAACAGCCGAGAATATTGTGATTTTAATATGGAATAAAATTCGTGCAAAATTAGCTTCAGATTTAGAATTGAAAGTGACTTTATACGAAACTCCGCGTAATTTTGTAGAATATACAGGCGAATGAAAATAGGTGATCACATCCCAACTTTTTCGTTGGAAGATAACAAAGGAAATTGGTTTAATTCGGACGAATTTTTATACAAAAAATATTTTGTCTTGTTTTTTTACCCAATGGATTTTACGCCAATGTGTACCAAAGAAGTGTGTCAATTCCGAGATGTGAATGCAGATTTTAAAGCATTGGATACTGTTGTCGTCGGGATTAATGGACAATCAACATCTTCTCACGAAAAGTTTTATACCAAACATCAACTTAACTTTCCGCTACTTTCTGATAAAGGTGCAAAATTGACAAAGTTATTGGGAATCAAAAAGAAATTAGGACTGATTACGCCACGCGAAACATTTGTCTTTAATAAACAAGGAAAATTAATTAAACATATCGTTTCTAATACAGCAAATCTGCATATAGAAGAAGCAATGAACGCAATAAAAAAAGACCAAGGAAATTAGTTTTCTTGGTCTTTTTGTTTGTATAATTTTTGTCTAATTATAGCACGGTAAATAAAAAAGATTGCCGTACCAATTCCCGAACTAATCAACATGGATTGCATGTCGCTTTTATCGAAAAAATATTTTAGCCCAAATAAGACACAAAAAAATAGAACAGAATAAATGATGTTTTGCTTCATCTGGTAAAAGTAGGGATATTTTCTTTACAACTTCAAGTCTCTATTTTTTGATAGACTAAGAATGATAAGTGAGTTTTTTCATCTATTTCTGTCACTCTGAGCTTGTCGAAGAGTCTTTTTTATTTTTTGATAACTTAGGTAAATTCTCTAATCTATTTTCAATTAAAGTTTCTTTTTTGGCTCTACTCCAGCCTTTTAATTTCTTTTCAAAAATTATTGCTTCATTAACATCTGTAAATTCTTGAGAAAAAACTAATTCAACAGGTCTTCTTGTATAAGTGTAGCAATATAAGTTTATTCCTTCATTATGTTCACCAACTCTTCTATGAAGATTATTAGTAATTCCAGTATAATATGATTTATCAGAACATTTAATTATATACACATAATATAAGTTTTTCATAAGTTAGGTTTTATTCTTCGACAGGCTCAGAATGACAATAATTTTTTCTATTTCTGTCACTCTGAGCTTCTCGAAGAGTTTTTTTATTTTTTTATATAATACCCTTTTTCACTTGTTTTGTTATTTTTGATTATTAAAATATATCCAAGGCAATAAAGAGTTTCATCGCTAGAAATATTCACATCTCTATTTAAAGAATCTCCAACATTATAACCATTTCTATATTTCCAATTCTGATTATTTATGTAAAGGTTGGAATTAAAAAATAGAAATGCGCTACATATAATCAGAAATGTAATTGCTAATATTTTCTTTTTATTCATAATTTCAACTCTCCAATTTTGATTAACTTTTCAGAAGTTGCCAATTGATTTGGATTTGTTCCAGGTTCATCTTGTGGAACTTCTTTTCCTTTTTTACGATAAAAATCTATCCAAAAATCATCAATAATTCCAGTTTCTTTGTTCTTAAAATTCATTGGAATTAATTCAAAAACTTTATCATCACGAAAAGCCCTTTCTACAAAATCTGAACAATATAATTCATCGTCATTCAAAATATACAACCAATTATAAGGTTTTCCTAACATGGTTTTCGCTTTTACAATTGCGTTCGGAATCGTCGATTGGTATTCTTTTTTTAATCGATAAATAACAATTTGATTATTTTTTTCTGTTTGCGAGTTGTAAAAATGATTAATTTCTTCGCGTTGCGATCCGCCCATTGGCGCAGCATGCAAAACAAAAATAGAATCAGTCGTTTTTTCAATTAATCCAACATGATCAAAATTTGTTTGATCCGAAATTTTTGTTGCTCTACTTATTGCACCCGAAAGTTCTTCGGTTAATGCTCCAACAAAGATTAAATCTCCATTTTGGATATTTTTGATGGATACATGCTCTTTTTCTGTCGTAATTTTCGCCTTTGTACAACTATTCATTATCAATGTAAATAGGACTAAAAAGATAGGAAATAAAATGAATATTTTTTTCATTCGGAATGAATTATTACTTTTAAACTACGAATTAACCAAAAAGATGGACTTTAAAAAAATTTTAACCCTATCAATTGTCGTTTTATTGATTTTAGTTGGTATCGCAATTATTATTGGTAGCAATAAAAATCGTCAAGTTTTTTTTGTAAATAGCTTTGACCGACCAATTGAAAATACCATTAATTCTCGTTTGGATACAGATTATTCGTACGAAATTGTAAAAGTAAAAGGAAAAGTAAACGATACTATTTTGATTATTCCTTGCGAAGGTTGTCAACCTAAAAAATTATCAGGTCAGATAAACGAAAAGTTTATGAACAAATTTGGTAAAGGAAAATCAATAATGCGTTTTGAGCCTTATAAAGCAACTAAAGGAGATTTGAAAATTATTCATAAAATTAGATAAACTTAGTATTTAAGAAATTTTCCTAACAATTATTTCCTTATTTTTGGGAGAATTATAAACTTATTCAAAGCAAACAAACAATGAAAGTAACTGCATTAAACCAAAAGCACAAAGATTTAGGTGCGAAAATGGTTCCTTTTGCTGGATATGAAATGCCAGTGCAATACGCAGGTGTTAACCAAGAACACTTTGCGGTTCGCGAAAAAGTTGGTGTTTTTGATGTTTCTCACATGGGACAATTCTTTATCAAAGGAGAGAAATCAACAGAATTATTACAACATTTATTGACGAATGATGTAACGAAAGTTGCGATTGGTCAAGCGCAATATAATGCAATGCCAAACGAAAAAGGAGGTATTGTAGATGATTTGATTATCTATAAAATGTCTGATGACGAATGGTTAGCAGTTGTAAATGCCTCTAATATCGATAAAGATTGGGAATGGATGAACAAGCACAATACGTTTGGAGCTGAGTTAACAAACAAATCAGATGAAATGTCTTTGTTAGCGATTCAAGGACCAAAAGCAATCGAAGCTATGCAAGCGTTAACAGATATCAATTTAGCAGAAATTCCTTTTTATCATTTTGTTGTAGGAAAATTTGCAGGAATTGACAATGTAATAATTTCAGCAACTGGTTATACAGGTTCTGGTGGTTTCGAAATTTATTTCGCAAATGAAGCAGCTAACGAAATGTGGGATAAAGTGATGGAAGCAGGTCAGTCTTTTGATATCGAACCTTGTGGATTGGCATCACGCGATACGTTACGTTTAGAGAAAGGATATTGTTTGTATGGAAATGATATCAACGATGATACAAATCCATTTGAAGCAGGATTAGGTTGGGTGACGAAATTGGATACAAATTTTATCTCTTCGGATATTCTAAGCGCAATAAAAGAAGCTGGAGTGGAGAAGAAGTTGGTTGGATTTAAAATGATTGAAAGAGGAATTCCTCGTCACGATTATAAAGTAGTTGATGATAACGAAAATACAATTGGTATCGTAACTTCTGGAACGCAATCTCCGATGTTGAAACAAGGGATTGGTTTGGCGTATGTTCATACAGATTTCGCGAAAGTTGGTACAACAATTAGAATCCAAATTCGTGATAAAAATGTATTAGCAGAAGTTGTTAAAACACCTTTTGTTTAAATAGAAAATCTTTAAAATAATAAAAGAGCTTTCGAGATATTCGAAAGCTTTTTTTATTAAATCACATTTTTTTATTGGATTTTATTGATTTTTAGATTGAAATAAATTATAATTTAAAAAGAAACCTATTCTGTTTTTCACTTCAATTTCTCCAGAATTTAGATTAGAATGTAAAGGTTGAAAATATTCTATTCCAAAATTTATTTTTTGAACAGCCGCTTCCAATCCTAATTTTACAAATTGAGCATTTCCAGACGAATTAGGAATAGATTCTCCAAATTGTTCATTTTTATTATAAAGTTCGTTTTGGAAACCGATTTTTCCAAGAAACTTATTGTCATTTCTTACTAAAAGATGTTGCAGTTGTATCAATTGATTCCATTGATTTCCGAACTTATATTTGTTCTTATTTTCTCCTTTCAAATTGTAATCTGTGACCAATTGTATAGCCGAATTTTTATACGTTAGTTGATAATTTAAACCAAATTGAGTATCCCAACTTCCTGTACCTAATTGAAAACTTGGATTGGTTGTTTGAGCATTTTTTTGATCGAATTTTGCAATAGGAATTTTAACGCCAACTGCTGCACTTAATCCATGTTTTAATTCGTTCGAGTTCGAATTGGAATTTACAATTTTAACAATCCCCATCATATTCAAATCGCCAATACCAGAAATAGAGGTTGAGTTTTCACCATCTTTTTGATGAAAATGATAAGGGATACTCGCATTGATATCGATTTTAGAATTGATTGGAATTCTCGTCCATAATAAAATGGTATTGAAATGTTGTTTCTGCGTACGTTTAGTAGAAAAAGCATCTTCTTTGGCTTTGTAATATTGATGAAGGTATCGAACACCAATATAGTTTGAATTGATAAGGTTTTCAATTCCATTGGAAGTTGAAGTTGCTGAACAACCGCAAGCATCACAATCTAATTCTAATTCATTAGGAGAAGACACTAAGATAGAATCATTATCTGTATGTGCTAATAATGAAACAGGAAAAATGATTAGAGCTAAAATTAGATTTATATAGACTTTCATTTGAATAGTTTTTAGAATTCTGCATAAGCAGGATTATGAATAAAAGAGTAATCGTTTAATGTTTTTAGAAAAGCAATAATTGCCTTTTTTTCTTGATCGGTCATAGGTATTCCAATTTGACCATTTTGTTTAAGCTGAGGATCCAAATGTTGATTATTTTGTACACCATCCGAGTAGAAGTCCAAAACAGCTTCTAAACTATAGAAACGACCATCATGCATATAAGGTTTAGTCATTTCAATATTACGTAAACTTGGAACCCTAAATTTCATAAAATCAGCAGAATCTAATGTGACGCGATACAACCCTCCATCTTTATGTTGTTTGTTATAATACATTCCAGTATTTCGAAAAGATTCATCCGTTAAAAGAGCACCTTTATGACAACTCGAACATTTTTGTTGAAAGAGTTGTAACCCTTTACCTTCGGTTTCAGTTAAATTTATTTCTTTCCTCAAAAATTGATCGTATCTGGAATCCTTTGAAACCACAGAAGCCATAAATTGTCCTAAAGCACTAAGAATTCGATTGGCATTAATTTGATCATCTCCAAAAGCATTTCTAAACATATTTCGGTAGTTAGCATCATCGGAGAGTTTTTTAATGATTTCGGGGAAAGTGCTATCCATTTCTTCTTCAGCTGTGATAGGTGAAATTGGTTGTTGAGCTAAATCATGAATCACGCCATCCCACATAAACCGATTTAGAAATGCCAAGTTTTGAATAGGTGGAGCATTTCGAATTCCTACTCGATCATCAATTCCATGGCTGACAGGATGCCCGTGATGGGTAAATGCATCTTCCTGAATATGACAAAAAGCGCACGAAATTGTATTGTTTCGAGATAATCGACCTTCATAAAATAATTTTTTCCCTAATGCAACTCCATTTTTAGTGAGTGGATATTTATCCGTATCAAAGGTTAGTTGAGGAAAATAAGAAGGGAATTCTAATTGGTAAGGTTCATCTACAATTTGACCATAATCAATATCATCGTCATTACAACTAAATAAGATGAATATCCCCAGTATAATTGTTATAATTTTATTCATTGTGATAGAATTTAGCGGTGTTTAAAAACACCGCAGTGAACATTATTGATATTGTTGATCGTTGTGTACATGACTAACTCGAAACATCTTTTGCATGTTATCTGTAACCAATTGAGCAAAGTTGGAAGATCCCATTACATTGTTGTTAGATTCATCTAATGTTAATTGATGATCACCACTTAAATACGTATTCAAATTTGCCATAATATGAATAGATGGTTTAATTTTAGAAGTCACTCGCGCAGAAGTTGGTAAATCTAACGTGACTTCTCGGTACAGATCTGGTACATTATTTTTGTAAATATCTCCCATATTTCCTGTATGAGTTAGGAAGAATGTATCAGGTGTATTTTTACCATAAAAACCTTCTATTTTAAAGAAAACATAACCTGCAGCCCAAGCCCAAGTCATTCCATTTTTCTTGGCTTTTTCCCAAAAAGTAGCCTGTCCAGTTTGACCTAATAAATAAGCTTTTTGTGATACACCAAGTCCAAATCGTACTTTAGTGTACTTGTTTTGTGGAATATCATCTAAATTTAAATAAACCACATTTGCTATTGCAGAATCTTGATTAACAACAAAAGCACCTTTATCAGGGTCATTTTTATGGTAATCAAATTCGTTTCCTTTCTCGTCAATTAATGTAACGTTAGAAATAATATATTTTAACATGGTGAATTTATGTTTCTGCCCGTTAGATGAAGTTTGTGTTGTTTGATCTAAAACAATTCCTCCTAAATTATCAAATCCATTTTCAAACTTTAATTGAATTTTACCTGTTTCTGTTGAATTGATTTCAGAGAAATCATCATCGTCTGTATTACAAGAAGTTAATAAAGTAAATAATGCGATAAATGATAAATGGAGAAAATATTTAATTGTTTTCATTTTGATATTTGTTTTAATTTTTTTTAATAAAAATGCTTTCCAAAAACAATCATAGTTTTCAGAGAATAATTAGTGGTATAAAAATTAAACAATAGGAGGTTTTAAATACTCAAAAACCCAATTGATAGAATAGAATGATTGCCAAAAGTACCGATGTTTTATGGTAACGATAAAATCGTTTATAAATGGAATTTCTAAGTATTCGAAATGCAGATAATTTTCCGTAAATCGAATATTTTTAACCAAAAGAGAATCAGCAGGCTGTTCTGTTTCGTTTAATTGCTTAGACAAATAACATTTTCCATTGCATTGCATTTCTGGTCGTTCTTTATTTATACAATATTCTTCAACAATTTTTTCTTGTACACTAAAAAACACAGTGAAAGGAATTAATGAGCGAAAGCCAATTAAAAGCACAAACAATGCAATCATAAAACAATTGAAGCTTTTAACAAATCTTATATGAAATGTCAAATTGATAAAATGTTAATGATAAAAAAATATAATAATCAAGGGTTTTTTAACAAATTGGAGGTTGTAGTTGTTGATCCAATTGATATTGAGTTTCGAAAGCTAATTGAAAAGTAGAAACTCTTTCAGTAGGTTTAATGATATGAAGTATAGGTATTAGTACAGTGGGTTGATATACAAAATAATCAATAGTACGTAAAGAAATTTGAGTTTTATTTGTGTCATTTTGTTCATCATCAATAGTTTTAGAAATCTGTTCTTTTAGGTAGCAAACTCCATTACACATTAATTCTGGACGTTCTATATTAACACAATATTCATTCGAAATCGTTTCATAATTCACCAAATAGTCGATAACCGGTAGCAATGGTCTACACGTTATCAGGACAACAGTAATGATGAATAAGTAAGATTTCAATCGTTTAAAATTTTTATAAAATTAGTTAGTTTTTATTAATTTTAGAATGAACATTATCAGTTTTCCTACAAAATTCACTTTCAATTAATCGGATAAGTGTTGTGTTTTTTATCTCATAAAGAAATCGTAACTTTGAAGTTCATATGATAAAAATTATGGCAAATTATATCGACATATACAGAAGAAACAACCAATCTTGGTTGTTTTTGTCGTTGGCATATTTGCATGATGATACTTTCTTAAGACGCTCGAAAGAGTTTATAAAATAGTCCCTGTCACGACCCAAGACAGGGAACCTCCGTATTTATTTTAATTATCAATTATTTTTCAATTTTCTGAAAGGAGATTTGTATCAAATTATAGTGTTCTAAACTTTAATATCATTTGATAGTTGGGTCTTAAAAGTCGACTTCGAAATATTGAAAAAAAAAAACTAAGAATTTATCACAATGACAACAAATATTATTTTAACAACAGGTGTATACGATTTAATTAAAGACCATTTAAGAAGAAAAAAAGTAACAGCAGAACAGGAAGATATTTTAACGCAAGAATTAAGACATGCAGAGCAAATTCTTCGTCGCGATATGGCTGACAATATTGTTTCTGTTGGGAAAAAAGTAACGATTAAAGAATTGAATTCAAATCAAGAATATCAATTAAACTTCGTAGGTCCAGATAAAGCAAAACCAAAAAAGAATCGTCACTCAATTTTGATGGACGAAGGTTTAGCAACAGTTGGTTATAAAACAGGTGATGTAGTAGAATGGCCAACAATTGATGGAGTAAAAAAATATGAAATTTTAAATGTAGAAACTGTAGCTTAGTTTCTTAATTGAATAGAAAAACCGAGCAACTTTGCTCGGTTTTTTGTTTTATATATTGGAAAAAAAATCAAACTTCTAAATGCGATGCTTTAATAGGTTGACCATAAAAAATAGTCGTATTCGTCTCAAAGTTTTCAGCATTGTCAGTTGTATAAAAGGTTAGCGAACTATTTTTAGAACAATTATTCTCAATTTCTGGATGACGTTTCAAATAATCCATTAATTTATTCGCGACCAATTCTCCTTGCGAAAGAATCGTCACATGATTAGGAACATATGTTTTGATAACTGGTAACAACAAAGGATAATGCGTACATGCTAAAACAATAGTGTCAATTTCTGAAGATTGAGAAAATAAACGTTGAATGTCTTTTTCCACAATATCATGCGCAGCTTTACTGTTAATTTCATTGTTTTCGACCAAAGGAACCCAAAGTGGACATGCGTGTTGAAAAACATCTATTATCGGATGAAATTTATTAATTTCGATTTTATATGATTTAGACAAAACAGTTCCTTGTGTCGCTAAAATTCCAACTTTATTGTTGATCGTATATTCATTTATAGATTCGGTTGTTGGCCGAATAACGCCTAAAACTTTTTTCCCTTCGGGCAAATCATTTTGTTGAATTGTTCTCAACGCTTTGGCGGAAGCTGTGTTGCAAGCTAAAATTACCAAGTTGCAACCTAAGTCAAATAGTTTAAACACACATTCTTTTGTGTATTCATAAACCGTTTCAAACGAACGAATTCCATAAGGAACACGTGCATTGTCACCTAAATAGATATAATCGTATTGAGGCATTTTTTTCTGAATTTCCTTAAAAACAGTTAAACCTCCATAACCAGAGTCAAAAACACCGATTGGTCCTTGCATTTTAGCTTTTTTTATAGAGCACAAAATTACAAAATCTATTCAGCAATTGAAGATAAATTATATCGAGAACAGGTTTTTAATCTAATAGAAAATCATTTTACGAAAATTATATACATCATCTTCCGAATTATATAAATTATAAAGCTAAAAGAAGAACGAAATTTGTAACAGATAAATTGTAGATTTAATAGGACTCACAAAAAATAATTCAAATGGAAAATGTAAATAAATTATTTATAAAAAATATGGTTTGTCATCGCTGTAAAGTGGTGGTTGGACGAATTTTGAAAATGAGTGCAATCGAAGCAAATCATATCGAATTAGGTGAAGTTGAGTTAACAAATCCAATCGATTCTGAAAAATTGAATCAAATAAAAGAAGAGTTAGAAGAAGTTGGTTTTGAATTGATTGATGATAAGAGAAGCAAGTTAATCGAGCAAATTAAAACATTGATTATTCAATTAGTTCATCAAGAAAATAGCGAACTGAAAGTGAATTTATCGGATTTTTTGAGCGAGAAAACATCTGCAGATTATAAATATATTTCCAATCTTTTTTCGGAAATGGAAGGACAAACAATCGAGAAGTATTTTATTCAGCAAAAGATAGAAAAAGTCAAGGAATTGATGGTTTATGACGAATTATCATTGAGCGAAATAGCTTTTCAATTAAACTATTCGAGTGTAGCGCATCTTAGTGCTCAATTTAAAAAAGTAACAGGTTTAACGCCTTCTGTTTTTAAACAGTTGAGTAAGCACAACAGAAAGTCAATTGATAAAATATAAAAGTATGATAAAATATAGTTTGTTTTTAATCGTCAATCTTTTTGCTTTTGTGGTAAATGCGCAAAGCAAAAATCTTGAAACGAAATCATTCGAGGTAAGAAGTAATTGTAATTCAGCTAAGGAATTAATCGAAAATGTAGGAAATCAAAAACGTATTTCGAAAGTATCTTACGACACGACTTCTCAAATCGCCACGATTTCTTATGATCCAACCAAAACAACTTCAAACGAAATTTTAAAGAATATCGCTTTGTCAGGTTTTGATAATTCTGAATATTTTGCTCCAGATGAAGCGTATCTAAAATTAAGACAAGATTGTCAATACCCACGCGATAAAAAAATGGTAATAAATCATCAAGAAATGAATCATGCTGACCAACATCAAGTGAAAAATGAAGTGAATCAAAATCAACTTTCTTTGGTTTTTGATGCATATTTTTTATTAAAAGATGCTTTTGTTGCAGGGAATGCAAATGAAATTTCAACACAAATAACGGCTTTTTCTCAATCAATTTCTAAAGTAGAAATGAGAAAACTTTCGCATGAAACACATATGGTTTGGATGGATGTTTTAAAGGATTTAGAATCCATTTCAAAACAAATTTCTCATGAAAAAAACATTGAAAAACAACGCGAATTGTTTGCGAAATTATCTGAACCAATGTACAAATTAGCTCAAAAAGAAAATTTAGGTTATTCCATTTATTACCAAAATTGTCCCATGTTTAAAGGAGGTTCAAATTGGTTGAGTAAAGATTCATCCATCAAAAATCCTTTTTACGGGAATCAAATGTTAACATGTGGAAGTACAATAGAAACTCTAAAATAGAAACAAATGATAAATATACAATCACTTTTAGGAATCGCTTTTTTATCAACAATAGTTTTGGTTTCTTGTCAAAATAAAGCCGATGAAAATCAAACAGAAATTTCTCCTACCGAACATATAGTTGCTCACCAAGACGTATCGAATCTTGTTGCTTATAATGTAGGAGATAAAGTACCAAATAGTCAAGTTTGTATGGTAAACAACGCTTATATGGGAAAAGATCAGTTCGAAGTGCCTTATGACGGGAAAACATATTACGGTTGTTGTAATATGTGTGTAGAAAGAATTCCAAATGATGAAAGTGCTCGTTCTGCAATTGATCCGTTTACGAATAAAAAAGTTGATAAAGCAAATGCGTATATCGTTTTGAAGGATCAAATGGGAAATGTTGATTATTTTGAGAATGAAGAGAATTATAGAAAGTTTAATCAGATAAAATAAAAGTTATGAGAAAATTTATTTTTATTTCTATTATTGCTTTTTCTATATCTGTTATTGCTCAAAAACGTGTCGAATATGATTTGTATGTACATGATACCATTGTTAATTATTCGGGAAAAGAACGTAAAGCAATTGCAGTAAATGGTCAAATTCCAATGCCAACTTTAGAGTTTACTGAATGCGATACGGCTGTTATTCGTGTACATAATCAATTGAAAGAAGATACCTCGTTGCATTGGCACGGCTTGTGGTTGCCAAATAAGGAAGATGGTGTACCTATGTTAACACAAGACGGAATAAAACCTGGTGAAACGTTTACCTATTCGTTTCCAATTATTCAGAACGGAACACACTGGTATCACAGTCATTCGGGTTATCAAGAACAGATTGGAATGTATGGATCGATGGTGTTGAAAAAACATGCCAACGACCCAACGTTCAGAAAAGGAATTGATGATCTACCTGTTGTTAACGTGATGTTGAGCGAATGGACAGATCTTAATCCAAGAAATATTCAACGAATGTTACACAATGCAAACGATTGGGCAGGAATCAAAAAAGGATCTACGCAAAGTTATGCAGAAGCAATACGAGAAGGTCATTTTGGAACGAAAATCATCAACGAATGGAAGCGTATGCTGGCTATGGATGTGAGTGATGTGTTTTATGATAAATTTTTAATAAACGGAGCAAATGAAAGTCAATTAAAGCAATTTAAAGCTGGCGATAAAGTCCGCCTACGAATTTCGAATGGTGGTGCATCATCTTATTTTTGGTTGCGTTATGCGGGAGGAAAAATTACAGTAGTTGCCAACGACGGAAATGATGTAGAGCCTTTAGACGTAGATCGTTTGATTATTGGTGTTTCCGAAACCTATGATGTGGTTGTGACGATTCCAGAAGAAGGTATTTCATATGAATTTCAAGCAACTTCGGAAGACAGAACAGGTTCAGCTTCGTTATTTCTTGGTGATGGAAAAAAACAACTGATAGAACCACTCCCGAAATTAAAATACTTTGAAGGAATGAAGATGATGAACGATATGATGAACATGGACGGTTCGATGAATGATATGGCTATGAAAATGAGTTTGCAACAAATGGATATGAATACGGTAATGTATCCTGAAATTACAGGCGAATCGAATAAAAAAACTCGAAAAAAGAATAAAGAAAGTGATCATTCTGCTCATGGAAATTCATCTTCAAATATTGTGACCTTAAATTACGGAATGCTAAAAGCTCCTGAAAACACAGAACTTCCAAAAGATGCACCTGTAAAAGAAATGCGTTTTGAATTAACAGGAAATATGAACCGGTATGTATGGAGTATGGACAATAAAGTATTGTCTGAAGTAGATAAAATTCCAGTTAAAAAAGGCGAAATTTTACGCATTACGTTGTACAATAATTCCATGATGCGCCACCCAATGCATTTACATGGTTTCGATTTTCGAGTGATTAATAAAAATGGCGCATATTCACCGTTGAAAAATGTATTGGATATTATGCCAATGGAAACGAATGTAATCGAATTTCAAGCAAATACAGAAGGTGATTGGTTTTTCCATTGTCATATTTTGTATCACATGATGGCAGGAATGAACCGTGTTTTTGAAGTTGGAGATTATCAGAATCCATATATTCACGATCAAGCAAAAATGTATAAAATGTTGCAAATGGATAGCAATATGAAACATTTTATGGCTGAAAATGACTTTGCAACAAATGGTTTAGATGGATCGTTTATGGTACAAGATGCACGTTGGGCACTGACTTCGGAATGGGGAATTGGTTACAAACCTGAACATGGCTACGAAGTGGAAACACATTTGGGAAGATATTTTGGGAAGAATCAGTTTTTACAAGCGTTCATTGGATTTGATTGGAATCAACATCGAACGAAACGTCACAAAGTAGAAAAAAATATTTTTGGACAAAAAACAGCTCGAAATAAAGGTTTATTCAGTGCAGGTTTTGTGTATAAATTACCAATGTTGATTGATTTTCAGACCGAAATTTACCACACAGGAAAAGTGCGTTTACAATTAATGCGCAAAGATATTCCGATTTCAAAACGTGTAAGAGCAGGTTTTATGTGGAATACTGATAAAGAATATATGGGAGAATTAAGTTACATCTTAAATAAAAATATGCACATCCGAACACATTATGACAGCGATATGAAATTTGGTGTAGGATTAAAATTGGTGTATTAGAAGATAATCAAAAACAAAAACGGTAAAGTTTTCTTTTCCGTTTTTTTTTTGATTAAAAAACTTATTAACAATATATCTAACTACTTTTTAGTCAAAATATAATTGTTTGCTAAAGGGCCATCAATTTCCTCGCCTTCTTGCGATAAAACAATTAATTTATTTTCTCCTACTTTGTAAAAATACCTGTTTTTATCTTTTGTATCCAAAAATATTGCGTTGTTATCTGCTGTCCATTCAAACTGTCCTTGCTCTTCAAATGTTGTATTTCCTTTCATGTAGTCAGAAACAATTTTTATTGTTTCATCTTTATTTAAAGTAACAGTTGTTTTAATTCCAGGGCAATCGGCACAAGGTAGTACACCTTCATAAGTTCCTACCCAATCAATAGATGTTTTTGAATTGTGTATATCCGCTATGGTATCATTTTGAATGATTGATGCATTTGAATCACTTATTACTTCTTTTGTATTGTTAATACTTTCTTCTTTTTTTGTTTCGCAGCTCATCATAATAGAAACAGTAAAGAGAGTTAGGATAATCGATTTTTTCATCTGAATATAGTTTTGATTTTCTTGTGTAGTTCAAATAATATTCCAAAAACTGTTAAGAATAAGATATAGATTTTATTTGAAGCATAATCTATTATTTAGGATGTAAAATCTTTCAAAAAAACATTGTAAATTAGCCAATCAGAAAAGTAATGTATGAGTGTTGAGCTATTGCCAGATGGAAGAGTAAAGAAACCTGAATGGTTACGTGTGAAATTACCAACAGGAAAAAAACATCGTGAATTAAGAGGTTTAGTCGATAAATATAAATTGAACACCATTTGCCAAAGTGGAAGTTGTCCAAATATGGGTGAATGTTGGGGTGAAGGAACTGCAACATTTATGATTTTGGGTAATGTATGTACACGTTCTTGTGGATTTTGTGGTGTAAAAACGGGTCGCCCAGAACAAGTAGATTGGGCAGAGCCAGAAAAAGTAGCACGTTCTATTAAATTGATGCAGATCAAACATGCTGTTTTAACGTCTGTAGATCGTGATGATTTAAAGGATATGGGGTCAATTATTTGGGCAGAAACGATACATGCAGTGCGTAGAATAAGTCCAGGAACTACAATGGAAACATTGATTCCTGATTTTCAAGGAATCGAAAAACATATCGATCGTATTGTGGAAGCTGGACCAGAAGTTTTATCTCATAATATGGAGACTGTTCGTCGTTTAACAAGAGAAGTTCGTATACAAGCCAAATATGATCGTTCGTTAGACGTTTTACGTTATGCGAAAGAAGCTGGTCAACGTCGTACAAAGACAGGAATAATGCTTGGTTTAGGAGAGTTTGAAGATGAGGTTTTTGAAACAATTCAGGAAGTAGCAGATGCAAATGTAGATGTAATTACAATTGGACAATATTTGCAACCAACAAAAAAACATTTACCTCTAAAAGAATTTATCACACCAGAACAATTCAAAAAATATGAGGATTTTGCTCGCGGATTAGGATTCCGTCATGTGGAATCTGGACCATTGGTTCGTTCTTCTTACCACGCTGAGAAACATATTTTATAAAAATAATTTAAATTTAATATTTAGAAGAGTTGCAATGATTTGTAACTCTTTTTTTTATTTTTAAAATATAAATTACAATTATGAAAAACTTCTTAACACTAATTATCATTTTTTCAAGTTTTGCGCAAGCGCAAGTTTATGAAGTGAAAGTAAGATTTAAACATCATACAAAGTATACTTCAGAATATATTGAAAAAGTTTTTTCAGATATTAAAAATGAAGAACAAAGAAAATGGAATATTGAACAGAATGAAAATCCAAAACCAATAGATTTTTTAATTTATTCTTCTAAAAATGAGCAAAATTCTGTTGAACAAGAAAAAATTAATAACGATCAAAATTATCAGGGAGAAATTAAAAAATCAGTTGTAGGACTGCCTTTAGGAGTGACATATTCAGATTTTAGATTGAATGAAAATTATAAAGAAGAAGATGTTTACGGTAAAAAATATATTGTCAAAAATCCAATAGAAGAGTTAGTTTGGGAATATTCAAACGAAACAAAAGAAATATTGGGTTATAAAGTTTATAAAGCAACTTCTGATTTTAAAAAATATAAAGTAGAAGCATGGTATACCAAAGAAATTGATTTTGATTTTATGCCGATAAATGTAAAACCAATTGAAGGATTTGTTTTAGAGATGAATTTATTTGTTGAAAGTGAAAAAGTTGGACGAATGGATAATATTATTTGTGTAGAAGCTATTCAACCAAATGTAAAAAAATATAAATTCAAAAATCCTCTTAAAGCTGATAAAGCTTCAAAATTACCTATCGTATCTCAACAAGAAATAGCAAAAATTTATGACGAAGCCAACAAGAAACGTAACGAAATGTATAATAACACTCAAGGAATTGATAAAAAATAAATATGAAAAACTTCTTAACACTAATTATCATCATTTCTAGTTTTGCGCAAGCTCAGTTTTATGAAATAGCATACAAAGTTCAACCTCAAATTCATTTTACAGATAAAGCTTTAGAAAATTTGAAACAATATTATCCAGATCAAAAACAACGTGAAGAATTCTTAGAGTCTGCAAAAAAAATTCCTTCTCAGTTTTATAGTTTTAAGTATAATGAATCACAAAGTCAATCAGAATACATTGATAAAGTAGATAACTCTCAAGAAGCACCGCAAAGCTTTATGGGAATTAGTCCTGATATTGGAGCTAATCCAATTTTTAATTATGAAGACAATTTATATTTTAACGAAGTAGATATGTTTACAGGGAATAAATTCCTTGTTTACGATTCTTTAGAAAAAGTAAATTTTGTAGAAACAGGAAAAACAAAAACTATCCTTGGGATTGAAACGAAAGAAGCGACAGCTAAATATAAAAACTATGATTTAATTGCTTGGTATGCTCCTCAAATTTCTTATTCATATTCACCAGATAAATTTTATGGTACAAAAGGTTTGATTTTAGAATTGCATTATAAATATTTGAGAGATGATATTGAAGTCATGATTTCGTGGAATGCAACGAAGAAAAAAGAATTAAAAAAGTCTCCTGTTTTCAAAATCAATAACAAATTGAAAAAAGTTTCTCAAGCAGAATTTCTTCAAATGATTGAAGATTCAAACCAAATTCAGCGAGAAGCCTATAATCAAGGAGTTGAAAAATAATTATTAAAACACTAAACTTGCTTAACTTTAAGCAAGTTTTTTTATATCATGCAAACAAAAGCAACTTTATTAACGATTGGAGACGAAATCTTAATCGGACAAATTGTCGATACTAATTCAGCATTTATTGCGCAACAATTAAATAAAATAGGAATTGAAGTCGAAGAAATTATTTCAGTTCAAGACGAGTTAAATCATATTATTGAAGCATTTCAAAGGGGAATTTCAACGTCGGATATTGTTATTGTAACAGGAGGTTTAGGACCAACAAAAGATGATAAAACTAAAATGGCTTTATGTCAATTTTTAGAGTGCGAATTGATAAGAGAAGAAAAAGTAATTGAAAATATCATCCATTTATTTGCCACGCGTGGTTATAAAAAAGAATTAAATAACCTCAATCAAGATCAAGCATTGATTCCTGAAAAATCAACATTTATTCAAAATAAATACGGAACTGCACCATGTTTATGGACAACAATTGAAAACAAAGTTTTGATTAATCTTCCTGGTGTTCCATTTGAAATGAAAGGGTTGATGAGAGATGAAATTATTCCTCGTTTAAAAGATAATTTTCAAACAGATATTATTGTGCACCGAGATATTTTAGTCAGTGGAATTCCAGAGAGCGATTTAGCAATTTTAGTTGAAGATTGGGAAAGTCAATTACCAGAATTTATTCATTTAGCTTACTTACCAAATCGTACGTCAATCGATTTACGATTCTCAGCAACTGGAGATGATGAGGTTGTTTTGAGAAATTTGATTCAACAAGAAATTGAGAAATTTAAATTGATTGCAGGGAAATATTTAGTTTCTGAAAATTCTGGGAAAGCGCAACAAGTTTTAGGAGATCTTTTGAAACAAAAAGACTTAACAATTTCGACAGCCGAAAGTTGTACTGGTGGAAATATTTCAACTTTAATTACTTCTGTTTCGGGAAGTTCTTCTTATTTTATTGGTAGTGTTGTTTCGTATGCTACTTCGGTTAAAACTTCTGTTTTAGGTGTTAATCAAAAAGATATTGATCAGCATTCGGTTGTTTCAGAACAAGTCGCAAAGCAAATGGCTTTAGGAGCTTGTAAGGTTTTAAAGACCAATTTAGCTGTTTCAACGACAGGAGTGGCTGGACCAAACAAAGGAAAAGATGACAATGAAGTAGGAACGGTTTGGGTTTCGGTGACAAATGGTCAACAAACCATTAACAAAAAGTATTTTTATCCCTATTTAGATCGTGAAGATTTCATCAAAATTGTTTCTACTAATGCTTTGAATTTGGTGATTCAGTTTGTTAATCAAAATTATCAGTAATCGATTGTTTGATGTTATCATTTTTAATTGATAAACATTTTAAAAACTAATAGTTTATAGTGATGTTTTGATAATTTTATTTTTTGTTTATTTGTAAATGAAGTAATTTAAAATCAAAACTATGACGAAAAATATGTACAAAATGCTATTTGTTTTATCTTTTTTTGGATTATCATTTATTGGACAAGCACAGATATTGAATTCTATTTCAAGAAAATTAGAGGATAAAGCAGATAAATTAATTAATACTAAAAGAAATAAGTCAACTACCGAATCTGTTCAGAATAAAAAAGGTAAAGAGAATTCTACAACTATCCAAAGTGGACCATTTCAAGAAAATTCAGTGATGTCCTATGATTTTGTGAGTGGAAATCAAATCATTTTTGAAGATGATTTTTCAGCAAATTCGGTTGGTAATATGGCAACAAAATGGACAAGTAATGGAATGGGTAGAGTAGAGAATGTTTCTGGTTATCCTGGAAAATGGTTACGTTTATATGACGATAACACTTATAAAATAAAAGAACTTGTTCATATACCTGAAAATTTTACGCTCGAATTTGATGTGGTTGTCTTATCAGATACTTCCAAAGAAATTAATTTGGATTTCGGATTTGATTACGTGAAAGGTGTTACACAACATTATTATATAGGAAGTCGTAATCCGATTAATATCAGAGCATCGTATCGATTTGATAATTTCGAATTTACAAGTAAAGAACTTGATGGAACCAAAAGAAGTAGTGTAGATGCTAATATGTCTTATTTTATCAATAATAAAATGAATGTAAAAATAAGTGTAGAGCAAGATCGTATGAAAACTTATGTAAATAATTATAAGATTTTGGATACTGAAATGGTTAATCCTCAAACTAAAAAATATTTTTATTTAGCATTGGATAATGATAAAAATCCAGCTCAAGTCTACTTAGGTAATTTTAAGATTACTCAATTATAATATTAATTTCTTAATATAGTTATTAAAGAAAAAAATCACTTCATTACGAAGTGATTTTTTTGATGTTATTTTCTTCTCCCTCGATGAGGATTTTTCGGTTTTGTGTCTTTCTTTGGTTTGAAACCTGTGTTTGTTTTTTTGAAATTATTGTTGCTATTGGCATCAGGTAATTTATAAAATTCTTTTGGCGTTTTAATGATAGTAACATAGTTGCCAATTAATTTTTCAATATTTGCCAAATCACCTCTTTCATCAGCAGCACATAATGAGATTGCTTTTCCTTCGCGACCCGCACGACCTGTACGACCAATTCGATGAACATAAGTTTCTGGGACATTAGGCAATTCATAATTGATTACATACGGTAATTGATCAATGTCAATTCCTCGTGCAGCGATATCAGTTGCAATAAGTACTTTTAACTTTTCTTCTTTGAAATTATTCAAAGCTTTTTGACGTGCATTTTGAGATTTATCTCCGTGAATAGCAGCCGAAGGAATTCCAGCTTTTTCCAAATGTCTAACCAAACGATTTGCTCCATGTTTTGTACGCGTAAAGATTAATGTACGCTCTTCAGGATGTTCATTTAAGATATTGACCAAAAGTTTTACTTTCATGTCCTTGTCTACATGGTAAACAAACTGTTCAACCGTTTCAGCAGTCGAAGAAACAGGTGTAACACTTACTTCTTTAGGACGATTTAAAACAGTGTGAGAAAACTTACGAATAGATTTTGGCATAGTAGCCGAGAAAAATAAGGTTTGTCTTTGTTTTGGAATAATTTCGATAATCTTTTTGATCTCATGAACAAATCCCATGTCTAACATACGGTCAGCTTCATCTAAAACAAAAATTTCAATTTGATTGATTTTAAGATGTCCTTGCCCAATCAAATCTAATAAACGACCAGGTGTAGCAATTAAAATATCAACACCATTTTTTATGGCACCGATTTGTGGATTTTGATTTACTCCTCCAAAAATAGCGATATGTTTTAAGGGTAAATGTTTACCATATAACTTAAAACTATCATTGATTTGAATCGCTAATTCACGAGTAGGTGTTAAAATTAATGTTCTAACTTTTCGTCCCTTACTTGGTGTATTCGTTAAGTTTTGTAGAATAGGAATTGCAAACGAAGCTGTTTTTCCTGTTCCTGTTTGTGCGCAACCAATAATATCGTTTCCTTCTAAGACAAGTGGAATAGACTGCTCTTGAATTTCGGTCGGTTCTGTATAACCAGCTTCTTCAATTGCTTTTAAAATTGGTTCGATTATATTTAATTCAGTGAATTTCATTTATTGAAAATTTATTAATCAGTTTTTTTAACTGATTGAATGAGAGATAAAAAGCACTCCAAAGTGAAGTGCTTTTTGATATAGATAGGTAATTAATCTTCTAATTCTTTTGCATGACGATCAATAGGAGTATCGGGTTCCGTTGCATGAACAGAATTTACCGAATAGTTTCTCCAACGATCCAAAATAGTTAAAATATCTGCAGGTAAAGGTGATTCGAACGACATACGTTCTCCTGTTGTCGGATGATCAAATCCTAATGTACGTGCATGTAAAGCTTGACGTGGACATGTGGCGAAACAATTGTCAACAAATTGTTTGTATTTATTGAAGGTTGTTCCTTTTAAAATACGATCTCCACCATAACGAGCATCATTAAATAAAGGATGTCCTAAATGTTTGAAATGTGCACGAATTTGATGCGTACGACCAGTTTCTAATTTACATTCAACTAATGTAACATAAGAAAAATTCTCCATTACTTTATAATGCGTTACGGCATGTTTTCCTTGTTCTCCATCAGGAAAAACGGCCATTTGCATACGATCTTTAAGATGTCGACCGATGTGTCCAGTAATTGTGCCTTCTTGTTCGTTTAGAACTCCCCAAACTAATGCGTTGTACAAACGGTCGGTTGTATGCGCTGCAAATTGCTCGGCTAAACTTGTCATTGCAACTTCCGTTTTTGCAATGACTAAAAGTCCACTTGTATCTTTATCAATACGGTGAACTAAACCAGGACGCTCCATTTGCTCAGACATTGAAGGTAAATTATCAAAATGAAACTTTAAGGCGTTAACCAAAGTTCCTGTATAATTTCCATGTCCAGGATGTACAACCATTCCTGGTTCTTTGTCAATAACAACGACTTGGTCGTCTTCATAAACAATTTTGATTGGAATATCTTCTGCTATAACTTCATTATCACGCGGAGGAGTTTCTAACATAATCTGTATAAAATCTCCAGGTTTTACTTTGTAATTGGATTTTACAGATTCATTGTTAACTAATATATTTCCGTTATCAGCTGCTTGTTGAATTTTATTTCGTGTAGCGTTCTCAATTCTAACCATCAAGAACTTATCTATACGCAATAACGATTGACCTTTGTCAACCGTTATTGAAAAATGCTCGTATAGTTTATTGTCGTCTTCCTCTTGTAAGAAATCTTCTAAATCTTCTGCCATTTATTCTTTCTATTCTATAATAATCTCTTCTGGAGCTTTAGGCGCTTCTATCGGCTTTTGTTGCTCAGGTGTTGGATTATTTTGTTGTTGCTGATTTTGCATGTCTTTGATCTGCTGTTCAGCTTTCTGTGTTATAATATCTCTGTATTGAGAACCGCTAATTGTATCTTCGCCAAAGTTTTTGTACTGAATATCCAATTCTTTTAATTGCGTTCTAATTTTTTCGCGAGGTTCTGTTGATAACCAAATATCAATCGGTTGACCTTGATCGTAAGTGTCTGTAGCAAAAGGGAATTGATATACCACTCTTGCGTTAATTGTATCATTCGAAGCACCAATAAATTTAATTTGACCAATTTCGAAGAAATTATCTTTAATTGATTTCTTCGCTTCAGTCAAAGTTAAATTGACTAAATTAGGCATTCTTACACCAGATAACATTCCACGTCCTAAAACCAAATCAACTGTAGCAAAACGTGGTAATTGTTCTCCAGGTTTCACGATTTTTCCATTGTATAATATTTTTAGAACGGCATCTTTTGCTAAATCTGGTTCGTAAATAATTTTACCAATTTTAAGACCTGAAATTTCTAATTGCGTAAATGCTAAACGTTTTGATTTACCTACTAAATCAGGCAATTCAACTGGACGATATGTTTTAGGATTTGATTTAATAAAAATACGACGCCCTTCTTTTACACGAGATTCTGCTGCTGGATAAAAATCCATAATTGAAAAAGGTTTTGTATTTGGATCAAAACGAGAACTATCTACTTCGTATGTTAAACCAAGTTCTTCTAACTTAGTTGTAGCATCTGTAATATTCATTTTTGATAAATCCGGAACTTCAACAAATTCATTGTGATTTGTATATGAATCTAACCAGACGTTAAAAATAAAATGGTAAAGCCCAAATGACAGCGCTACTACAATAGCTACATTAAGCAAAACTTGTATGATTGATTTTACTCCTTTCATTGAAATGATAAATTGTCGCACAAATATAGTTTAAAAATAATATTTATGATTGATGTCAAAGTTCTATATTTGAATAAATTTTAATTTAAACATGTTAAGAGTAGCAGTTGTAGCAGGTGGATACTCGGACGAAAGTGTAGTTTCGTTGAAAAGTTGCGAGTTGATTTACGCAAGTCTAAATCCAGAAAAGTACGACAGAACAAGGGTTCGAATCTTAAAAGAAGGTTGGTATGCCGAAATTGAAGGCGAGAAATATCCAATCAATAAAGGTGATTTTTCATTTGAAAAAAATGGAAAAAAAATAACATTTGATGTCGTTTTTAATACAATTCATGGTACGCCAGGCGAAGATGGTTATCTACAAGCGTATTTTGAAATGATCGGTTTGGCATATAATGGATGTCCTTTTTATCAATCTGCCTTAACATTTAATAAAAAAGATTGTATTGCAGTATTGAGTAAATATGGAATTCCTCACGCAAAATCTATTTATATTAACAAAGGAGATCAATATGTTGCAAAAGAAATTCTTGACCAAGTAGGCTTACCTTGTTTTGTAAAACCAAATCGTTCAGGTTCAAGTTTAGGAATTTCAAAAGTTTTCAAAGAAGAAGAATTTGAAGCAGCAATGCAAAAAGCTTTTCAAGAAGATAAAGAAGTTTTGGTTGAGTCTTTTTTAGATGGAACAGAAGTTTCTGTAGGTGTATTAAATTACAAAGGAGAAACTATGGTGTTGGGAATTACAGAAATTGTTTCGCACACAGAATTCTTTGATTATGACGCTAAATACAATGGTTTATCAGACGAAATTACGCCTGCGCGTTTAACACCAGAAGTTGAACAACGTGTGCGTGAAGTTGCTGCAAAAGCCTATAAATGCATCAATATGTCTGGTTTTTCTCGTTCTGAATATATTATAGTAAATGGAGAACCGCATTTTATTGAAATGAATACATTACCAGGTTTTTCACCTGCAAGTATTTTTCCTCAGCAAGCTGCTTATGCAGGAATTGCGTTGGAAGATTTGATGGATAGCGAAATCGAAATTGCTTTAAATAGACCTTCGCCATGGACAGAATAGCAGTTTTTCCTGGATCTTTTGATCCAATTACATTAGGGCATTTAGATATTATCGAACGTGCAGTTCCGTTGTTTGACAAAATAATTGTTGCAATTGGAACAAATTCATCTAAAAATTATATGTTTTCACTGGAACAAAGAATTAAGTTTATTGAGGATTCTGTTAGCAGATTTGGAAATGTAGAAGTGATGTCTTATAATGGATTAACAGTTGATTTTTGCGATGAAGTAAATGCTCAGTTTATTTTACGTGGACTTCGCAATCCAGCTGATTTCGAATTTGAGAAAGCAATTGCTCATACCAATCGTGCAATTACAGACCATAACATCGAAACTATTTTCTTATTAACTTCTTCAGGTAAAGCGTACATCAGTTCGAGTATTGTTCGTGATGTGATGAGAAATGGAGGAAAATATGAAATATTGGTTCCTGATGTGGTAAGGATTTAAGAGAATTATTCTATATAAAATAGAAAAGAGTAGATGTTTTTATCTACTCTTTTTTTGTGTTAAAATTTTGAAATTTGATATATTTACCAAAATTAACACAAAATAAAAAATATGAAAAAATTAATTTTATTATTAATTGCATTTGTATTTAGCACTCTTTCATTTGGTCAAGAAAGGCCAATTGCTAAAAAAGTAGATCAAGCTAAATTAACAAGTAGCAGTTTCAAATCCTACAATGTATTTGGAGATAATATACAACAAAAAGGAAATAATTTGTTTGCGGACTTTGCAAAAGGAGTTTCTGTTTTTAATTTAGAAAAAGTTGCATTATCTAATCTATACCAATCAAAACCAAATTCTTTTACATTAGAGGTTCCTTTTGAAGGACGAAAAATTAGCTTAGAATTAGTAAAGAATGAAACCTTGTTTACAGATAATTTTAAAGCAGTTGATCAAAATAACAAACGAATAAATTATCAACCAGGAGTATATTATCAAGGTATAATTGGTGGAGATAAAACTTCTGTGGTAGCGTTATCTGTTTTTAAAGATCAAGTAATTGGTGTGGCTTCTTCTACCGCTTTAGGAGACGTGGTTATTGGTAAATTAAAAGATTCTGAAGAATATGTATCCTATTCGTCTTATAATGTTGAAGCAAAAAATAATGTACAATGTGCAGTTGATCAACTAGAAGAAAATAAAAATTATAAACCATCTTTTGATGCAAAAGTATTGAAAAATACGACAAATGAAATGACAGAAAGATGTGTTCGTGTGTATTATGAAATTGCTTATGCTCCTTATAAACAAAACGGATCTGACGAAACAAAAACATTAGATTGGTTAACAGCTATTCATAATAATATTGCAACACTTTATTCAAACGATTACATAAGAACATCATTGTCTCAAGTAATGATTTGGACAGAACAAGATCCTTACACTGGTAATTATAGTGCTCAGTTAAATAAATTTAGAACTACAAGAACTGATTTTGATGGAGATTTTGCTCACTTGGTTAATTATCCATCATCTACATCTGTTGCCTATTTGGATTCTATGTGCAACAATCAATATCGATATGCATATTCTGGAATCAATATGACGTACAATAATATTCCGGTTTATTCGTGGACTATTATGGCAATGACACATGAAATGGGACATGCCTTAGGTTCGCCACATACACATTCATGTTCTTGGAACGGAGACGGTACTGCAATTGATGGTTGTGCACCAACTTATGATCCTGGTTTAGCAGAGGGTACATGTCCTACTGGTCCAATTCCTTATGCCGATAAAGGTACAATTATGAGTTATTGTCATTTGTTAGGAGGTGTAGGGATTAACTTTTCGAATGGATTTGGTGAACAACCAGGTGCTTTGATTCGTGCAACTGTTGATGGTAAAGTTTGTTTAAGTACAGATTGTAGTATGACTTGTCAACAAACCATAAAATCTGTAAATGGAGTTTTAAATGATTTGAGTATTACCTACACAATAGAAGACGAAGTAGGGACAAAATGGATTTATAAATTTCAAAAAATAGGTGCTCCAGAAGCACAATGGAAAGAAACAACTTCTAAAACTTTAACGTTTGATAACTTAGAAAAAAACGCTTATTACAGAATAGAAGTTGCAAATCAATGTTCTGAAACATCAAATTCATCGACAGTTTCAACAATTATAGAAATTCCTGGAGATTATTGCAACGGAGATTTGTATTACGATTCGGGTGGAGCAAATGGTAATTATTCTCCAAATGAAAATATTGTCAAAATATTCAAACCAGCAATTGAAGGAGAAAAAGTATCCATCACATTCACTGAATTTGATATTGAACCAGCAGGTGATGAAATTTATGATTATATGAGTATATACAATGGAATTGGAACCAGCTCAGGTAAATTATTTGAAAATGGGAATAAACTAAATGGTAATCAGATTCCTGGACCATTTGTTTCAACAGATAATTCTGGAGCTATTACAGTTCGTTTCGTTTCAGATCCTGGATTAGAACTAAAAGGATGGGCTGCCTCTATTAATTGTAATACTTTAGGACTTGCAGATATTAACAATCTCGAATTTAAGATATTCCCTAATCCAACAACAGATTTTGTAAATATTACAACGAAAGAAAATATTGTAAGCTATCAAGTTTATGATATGAATGGAAAATTATTAGTTGGTAAAAATAAATTAGATAAAAAAGAAATTAAAATTAATTTAGAATCTTATCCAAAAGGAATTTATTTATTGAATATACAGACAGATAAAAGAAGTTACACACAAAAAGTAACAAGAAAATAGATACTATTTGAAGCACATTAAAAAAGGATACAATTTATTGTATCCTTTTTTAATTTTTTATAAATCTAAACTCAATTGATCGGGTAATAATTTAAAAGACATCCGATGATACGGTGTAGGACCAAACTCTTTTATCGCTAAACGATGCGCTTTGGTGGGATATCCTTTGTTTTTTTTCCAATCATACATCGGAAATTCATTGTGAATTTTTTCCATGTATTCATCACGATACGTTTTTGCTAAAATAGAGGCAGCTGCAATATTCATATACTTAGCATCTCCTTTTACAATACATTCATGTGGAACATCCTTGTATTTATTGAAACGATTTCCATCAACGATAATAAAATCTTTTCGGCAATTTAATTGGTCTATAGCTCGATGCATAGCTAAAAAACTTGCGTTCAAAATGTTTATCTCATCAATTTCATTCGGCCAAACAATTCCAATTGCCCAATATTTAGCATTTTCTTCTATAAATGTTCTTAAAGAGTTTCTTTTTTTTTCTGATAATTTTTTTGAATCATTAATGGTTTCATTATCAAAATCTTCTCCTAATATTACAGCAGCTGCTACAACTGGACCACTCAAACAACCTCTTCCTGCTTCGTCACAACCAATCTCGTGTTCGTGATTTGATAAAACTTTATCCAATTTTTTATTTTTTTAGCAAATTTAACAGAATTTATTGAAAAAAAGTTTTGTAAATGTTATAGAAATCTTAAGTTTATGAAAGTTTTAAAAATGTTTTAACAAATGAGGAGAAATTTAAAAAACTTGTTTGTATTGGGAGGTCTTCTTTTAGGAGCTTCGTTATATGCACAAGAAAAGACAGTTACAGGTACTGTAACTGATCCAGATGGTTTTCCAGTTGCTGATGCAGTTGTAAAAACAACATCAGGGAAGGAGGCTTATACTGATGAGAATGGAGTGTTTAGTATCGAAGCTAAACAAGGAGATTTGGTTACAGTAGAAGCGGTAGGATTGCCAACTCAAACATTTGCGGTTGGAGCAGGAACAGATTACAAAGTTTCTTTAAAACCTTCTGAAACAGTAGAATTAGAAGGAGCGGTTGTAACCGCATTAGGTATTACACGTGATAAAAGATCTTTAGGGTATGCTTCTCAAGAAGTGAAAGGTGATGTTATTCAAGCAGGTAGAGGTAGTAATGCTTTACAATCATTATCTGGTAATGTTGCTGGAGCACAAATTACTGCACCTTCATCTTTAGGAGGTTCTACACGTATTACGTTAAGAGGTATTGGATCTATTACAGGAGAAAATAGACCTTTAATAGTTATTGATGGTATTCCATTAGCTAATAATAATGTTAATGATACAAATACTCAGCGTGGTGGCGGAGGTCGTGATTATGGTGATGGAGCGTTTGATATTAACCCAGATGACGTAGAGTCTATCAACGTTTTAAAAGGAGGACCTGCATCTGCTTTATACGGTTCTCGTGCTGTGAATGGAGTAATCATGATCAAGACAAAAACTGGTAAAAAAGGTAGAGAAGATATCGTTGTTAATACTGGTGTTGCTTTTGAATCAATTAATCAAATTCCAAGTCTTCAAAATTTATATGGGGGTGGAGCTTCTGATACCTTTGAAACTGTAAATATTGGAGGTAAAGATTATCAAATTGTAGATTATGCTACAGATGAATCTTGGGGACCAAGATTTAACAACCAAGAAGTTTTACAATGGTATGCTTTTGACCCTGAGTTTGCTAGCGATTACATGAAAACAACGTCTTGGAGAGCTTCAAAAAATGACGCTAAATCATTCTTTAATACAGGTGTTGCTTATACTAATAGTGTATCCTTTGCAAAATCATATGAATCAACTAATTTAAGAGTTTCATTATCTAATGTAAATCAAACAGGTATTGTACCTAATTCTACATTAAAGAAAACAACAGCAGGTATTAACTTATCTAATAAATTTAGTGATGTATTTACTGTAACGACTAATTTAACTTATACAAGAACGGATGGTTTTAATAGACCAGAAGTAGGATACGGGGATAACTCAGTTGCTCAAAAAATGTTCCAATGGGGACAAAGACAGTTAGATTATAACAAGTTAAGAGATTATAAATTAGCTAATGGGAATCAGCGTTCTTGGAATAGAACATCTTGGGATGATGGAACTCCTGCATATTCTGATAATCCATATTGGGTAGTGTATGAAAATACATCAAAAGATAAAAGAGATCGTTTTTATGGAAATGTAGAGTTTAAATATGACATCGCACCAGGACTTTATGCCATTGCAAATGTAATGGGAGATACATACGATATGCAAATATCTGAGCGTGTAGCGGTAGGTTCCCAAGCAATGTCTGGATATGGAGAAGACTATTATAAGTTTACTGAAATGAATTATGAAGGGCGTTTACATTTTGATAAAAAATGGGGGGATTTTTCTTTAAATTCATTTGTAGGAGTAAATAGAAGACACAGAACATCAAGTAGATTATCATCCTCAACAAATGGAGGATTAGTTGTCCCTAATTATTATTTTATTACAAATAGTTTAGATAACCCAACAACATCAAATAATAGAGCAACTGTAGAAGTGAATTCTATTTATGGAATGATTTCTTTGGGATATAGGAATATGCTATTCTTAGAAGCAACTGGTCGTAATGATTGGTTTTCAACTTTACCTGTAATAAATAACAGTTACTTTTATCCATCTGTAACAGGGAGTTTTGTGTTTTCTGAAGTATTTAAACCAAGTTGGTTAAATTTTGGTAAAGTAAGAGCTGGGGTTTCGCAAGTATCATCGGATTTAACAGAATTCCAAACAAGAGATGTTTTAGTTTCAAATATAAACTTTAATGGTACACCGACGTTTATTCAATCAAATACTAAGTTAAATCCATTATTAAAACCTGAGATTAAAGATACTTGGGAAGTTGGTTTAGAAGCTTCGATGTTTAATAATCGTTTTGGTTTTGATTTAACTTATTATAATGAAAAACGTACAGATTTATTAGTGCCTATTCAGCACTCATGGTCTACAGGGTATGGATTTAAATGGTTGAATGCAGGAGAAATGACTAATGAAGGTATAGAAGCATTAGTAAATATTGTTCCATTAAGAAATCAAGATTTTGAATGGAGAGTAACTTGGAACTTTGCGAAAAACAATAATAAAGTAGGTAAAGTTTCTGATGAAATGGATTCATATAACTTAACGACAGCTCCTTTTAGTGTACAATTATGGGCATTATCAGGTCAACAATACGGACAGTTAAGAGGAACGGATTATGTTTATGATGATAATGGAAATAAAGTTGTTGATGCAAATGGATTTTATGAAAAATCAGCAGTAACAAACTTAGGATCAATTATTCCAGATTATAACATGGGTATCCGAAATACATTTACATACAAAGGGGTTTCTTTATCTGCATTAATTGATATTCAAAAAGGAGGTAAATTCTTCTCTACTTCACATATGTGGGGAATGTACTCTGGAATGTTAGAAGAAACCGCGGCTAATGGAGTTCGTGAGAATGGAGTTGTTGCAGATGGTGTAATGTGGGATGAAGGAACAAAATCATATGTTAAAAACACAACTGAAGTTTCTGCTTACGATTATTATAAAGCATATTATAATGGTGTAGATAGCCGAAATGTTTTTGATGCAGACTACATCAAATTACGTGAAGTAACTTTATCGTATACTTTCCCTAAAAAATGGGCAGGGCCTTTTGCTAACGTTACTGTATCTGCATTTGGTAGAAACTTAGCTACATGGGGATTAGATAAAAAAGGATTTGATCCTGAAATGGCTTCTTATGGTTCTGGAAATATACAAGGTATTGAAGGAGGGTCTTTACCATCTACAAGAACTTATGGTATGAATCTTAAGTTACAATTCTAAAAATTAAATTATTATGAGAATCAATAAAACAATTATATTATCAGCATTACTAGGAAGTGCTTTATTATCTTCTTGCGATAATGGATTTGAAGAAATGAATATTAGTCCTAATGCACCCGAAAATGCGCCTACATATACAATCTTTCCAATTGCAACTAAAATATTTGTTGATGAAATGAGAGATGGATGGGTGTCTGGACGTATGTTATTGCCTTGGGTACAATATTCAGCACAGAGAAACTATACAGAAGAGGATAAATACGCTTATCGTACGACAACAGGAGATCAAGCATGGAACGCAAGTTATCGATCTTTATCTAACTTAAAAAAGGTAATAAGTATTTGTACAGATCCTGTTTTAGGACCACAACAAGCTGCTTACGGAGATGTTGATACACAGATTGCTGTAGCACGTATTATGATGGCTTACGAATTCTTAGATTTAACAAATTATTTCGGAGATGTTCCATATTGGTCATTAAGTGGTGCAAAGAATCCAGATTTTCAAGCTTTACAAATTGATACATATGCTCAACCTAAATATGTTAAGCAAGAAGTTATCTTTAAAAATTTGTTACAAGAGCTAAAAGAAGCTGAAGCGCAATTGGATATTACTGAAAAGAATGTATTTACAAGTCCTGAAAATAAAATTGGTGACCAAATTTACTTTGGAGAAGCATCTAAATGGAAAAAATTTGCCAACTCTTTACGTTTAAGAATTGCTAACCAAATTAAAGATGTATATCCTGAAGCGAAAGCTGAAATGCAAGATGCTATTGCAAAAGGTGTTTTTACCTCAAATGAAGACAATGCTTTGCAACATTATGGAACATCTGCTGTAGAAGGTTCTCCATTTTGGAGCGAATTTTTTGTAGGAAATAGAAATGACTTCTATGTGAATAATCAGTTAATTAGATTATTAAAAGGACAATCTGGTAATTATGGAGTTGATCCACGTTTACAAAAATATGCTGCACCTTTAGGAACATCAAAAGCTAACGCTGGTTCAGGTAACTATGTAGAAACGGATGATATTACAAAATATCAAGGAATTCCTTATGGATTACCTTCTGATCGTTTATCATCAAATAATCAGGTATCTAAAGTATCTCCATTTTCAAAAACTATTTTCTCTGCAGATTATGCTGAGGTTTTAATGGAATACTCAGAAGTAGAATTCTTGTTATCAGAAGCTAATGGTTGGAACCAAACTAATTATGTGAATGGTGTGATAGCATCTATGCAAAAATGGGGAGTAGATCAAGCTAAAATTGATGCTTATGTAGCTGCATTACCAGCTGCAAATAAAGAAAATGTAATTACTCAAAAGTATATTGCTTTGTATATGCAGCCTCAAACTGCTTGGGTAGAATATAGACGTACAGGATATCCTAATGGTAATATTTTATTATTACCTGGTCAAACTGGATATGAAATAGATGGTACTCCATACGTATTCACTCCATTAGTAGCAGGTATGACTGATATTCCGTATAGGATTTCATATCCATTAGGTGAACAAACTCTTAATACTACAAATTGGAATGAAGCAGTTTCAGCTTATGGTGGAAAGGATCCAATTAATGGAAAATTATGGTGGATGACTAAATAATATAATATCCATTTTCTTTATAAAAGCAGCAAAATTATTTTTGCTGCTTTTTTTATTTTATTGATTTTTAATGAAATAAATTGTATATTGGATAGTAAATATTATGAGTATGTTAAAAATTAAAATATTTTGTTTTTTTGCTTCTTTTTGTTTAGGTGTCAATGCACAACAAAATTTATTAACAGATGGAGTTGATAGAGCTTTAAATGAAAGAATATCCCATCAAATAAGTAATATTCAAAATGAAATTGCTTTAAGAAATAAAGGTGAAGTGATAACTCAATATGAAGGTAGCCAGTATTTTAATCCAAATTTTGAGGATATAGAAATAAAAGGTTTTAATTTAGACTTTTCTAAACTTAGATACAATGCTTATTCAGATGAAATGGAATTTGAAAAAGATGGACAGATTTTTAATTTAACAAAAGTTCCTGAATTGATGATTTATTTTCCTTTAACTCAATATCAATTTCTTAAATATCCAACTAAAAATGGAAAAATTGAAGGGTATTTAGAAGTTTTAGTTTATGATAAAGAAAAATATTCTTTATATAAAAGGAATAAAAAGATTATTACTCACGGAGAATTTAAAAATAATGCAAATAAAGCAAATACAAAATTCTCATTGGTGAATGACAGTGACTTATATTTAATTAGACATAAAGAAGATAAGTTTTATGTTTTTCCTACAAATGAAAAACAACTAAATAAGATTTTTAATAATCCAAATTTAGTAGAATTTGTAATTAAAAATAATTTAAATTTAAGTTTTGAAAAAGATAAGATAAAACTTGTAGATTACTTGAACAAGCTTTAAGATTTATATCAAAAACAAAATAGCAAGCCATGTGGCTTGCTATTTTGTTTTTGATATATGGATAAATCTCTTAATTCGAATAATTAGGAGCTTCTTTTGTAATCACAACATCATGCGGATGAGATTCATTTAAACCTGCACCTGTGATACGAACAAATTTTCCGTTTTCAATTAAATCTTGAATAGTTGGAGTTCCGCAGTATCCCATTCCAGCTCGTAAACCACCACATAATTGGTAAACAACTTCTGCAATAGAACCTTTGTGAGGAACACGACCTTCAATACCTTCTGGAACTAATTTTTTCGCATCGGCTTGGAAATAACGATCTTTAGAACCACGTTTCATTGCAGCTAAAGAACCCATTCCTTGGTAGGCTTTGAATTTACGTCCTTGGAAAATAATTTCTTCTCCTGGTGCTTCATCCGTTCCTGCGAATAAACTTCCTAACATCACCACGTTTGCACCAGCAGCAACTGCTTTTACAATATCACCTGATAATTTGATTCCACCATCTCCAATAATTGATACATTTCTTGTTTTTGCATAAGAATGTACATCATGAATAGCAGAAAGTTGAGGTACTCCAACACCAGCTACAACACGTGTTGTGCAAATAGAACCTGGTCCAACACCAACTTTTAAAGCATTTGCACCAGCATCTATTAATGCTTTTGCAGCTTCGGCAGTTACAATGTTTCCACCTACGATATCTAATCCAGGAAAAGCATTTCTTACTTCAGCGACTTTACTAATTACACCTGCAGAATGTCCATGTGCAGAATCTAAAGCAACGATGTCAACACCTTTATTAACCAAGGCTTGAACACGCTCTAACGTATCGGCTCCAACACCAACTCCAGCTCCAACACGTAAACGACCTTTAGAGTCTTTACATGCATTTGGGAATTCTGTTAAATTGTCAATGTCTTTAATCGTAATTAACCCGATTAATTTATTGTTTTCGTCAACGATTGGTAATTTTTCGATGCGGTAACGAGAAAGAATTTCTTTCGCTTTTTTAAGATCAGTATCAATATCAGATGTAACGATATTTTCTTTTGTCATAACATCTTCGACCAATTGATCAAAGTTTTCTTGGTAACGAATATCACGGTTCGTAATAATACCTACTAACGTTTTGTCGTTTTCCACAACCGGTAATCCAGAGATTTTATATTTCTCCATTAAATTAACAGCATCTTGTAAAGTGTGGTGACGTGATAATGTGATTGGGTCAGAAATCATACCGTTTTCTGAACGTTTTACCATATCAATTTCATTCGCTTGTTCTTCGATAGACATATTTTTATGCACGAAAGATAAACCTCCTTCACGTGCTAATGCTATTGCCAATCTTGCTTCGGATACAGTATCCATCGCAGCAGAAACTATCGGAATGTTAAGTGTGATATTGTCTGTGAATCTTGTTTGTAGAGATACTTGGTTCGGTAATATCTCTGAGTAGGCTGGCACTAATAACACATCGTCAAAAGTGAAGCCCGTTTGTAGAATTTTGTCTGTTAAAGGCATTGCTTTTTGCATTGCAAATTTAGATGAAAAAAGTTTAGAATCAAAACTATTTGATAAAATGTATGATGTTTTTAATTGAATTGATGTTTTATTAATATGATCTTTAAAAGAGTAAAAATCCGAAAATCTGTTCAGATACTTTTGAAAAATGTTTATTGCATTAAAGTGATTCTAATCAGAATTTAATCTTTTCAATCCTAAACTATATCAAAATTTTATCTTATTTTCGCAAGATAGTTTATTGAATAAGATGGAGATAAATTTCAAAAAATGGAATAACATCTTAGGTTTAGTTATGTTCTTGATTGCCTCGGTTTTATACCTTTCGACGATGGAACGCTACCTAAGTTTATGGGATTGTGGTGAGTACATTGTATCATCAGCAAAATTAGGAATTACGCATGCACCAGGTGCAGCTTTGTTTCAAATTGTCGGAGCGGTTTGGTCAGGCTTAGCATTTGGGGATGGCAGTAAATATGCAATTTTAATCAACAGTACATCTGCCTTATATAGTGCAGGAACGATTATGTTATTGTTTTGGACGATTACTTATTTTGTTCGAAAAATGTTTGCAAAAACACAAGATCCAATTAATGTAGATGAAATAGAGATGAGTACTTCTCAAAAAATCATTGCATTAGGAAGTGGTTTAGTTGGTGCAGCAGTTTTTATGTTTAGCGATACCTTTTGGTTTTCGGCTGTAGAAGGTGAAGTATATGCGATGGCATCCTTCTTTACCGCTTTACTATTTTGGTTGATTACACGATGGGATCAAGTGGCAGACACGCCTCGAGGTAATAAATGGTTGGTGATTATTTCATTGGTTATTGGATTATCAATTGGTGTTCACTTAATGGCAATGTTAGCAATTCCGGCAGTTTGTTTCGTTTATTATGCACGAAAATATAAATTTACAGTTAAAAGCTTTTTGTTAGCGAATGTAATTACGTTGGTAATTTTAATCTTTGTTTTCAAGATTATTTTCCCAGTTGTCATGACATTCTTTGGAAGAACAGAGATTTATGTCGTGAATAATTTAGGAATGCCTTTTAATTCAGGTACAATTATCGCAACAATTATTTTAATTGCAGCTTTCTACTTCGCAATCAAATTAACGCAGAAATATGGTTCAGCTTTATTAAATACCATTTCATGGTGTATCATTTTTATGTTGATTGGTTTCTCTTGTTGGTTAGTCATTCCAATTCGAGCCAATGCAAATCCACACATGAATTTAAATGATCCTGATACAGCTTTAGGTGTTTTAGATTATTTTAATCGTGAACAATATGGTACATGGCCAACAATGTATGGTCCAGTTTTTACGGCTCATATTGCAAGTGATGGAATTAAGCGTGATACCAATGGTGCTCCAGAAAGTTCTGTTCGTAGCTCTGAATATATCAAAGATAAACGCACCGGAAAGTATTTAAAAGTTTCGGATCGATTAGACTATAAATATGAAGATAAATATGTGAAATTCTTCCCGAAAATGTTTAGTCCAGATCCAAGTGTGATGGAGAATTATGCAGCTGTTTATGCTTTTCCAAAATTCTCTTTAAATGCACAATATGCAGGTGATGAAGAAGCACAGCAGATGTATGCACAATTGGTGGAGAAACGTCAAAATAGACAATTAAAAGTTGCAGAGCTTAAGAAATATGGAGAGATTTTAGATATCGAACCGCCAACATTTGGTGAACAATTTAATTATTTTGTTGATTATCAAATTAATTATATGTTTATCCGTTACTTTATGTGGAATTTCTCTGGTCGTCAAAACGATTTAGAAGGTAATTTCGAAATTACAAAAGGGAATTGGATTTCAGGTATTCCATTTATTGATACCCCGCGTTTAGGTGATCAATCAAAATTACCAGACGAATATAAGAATGATGGGACAAATGTCTATTTTATGTTACCATTAATCTTAGGTTTAATCGGTTTATTTACCCAATTAAATCGAAACTTTGTCAATTGGTGGGCTTTGTTGTCCTTGTTTATTCTAACAAGTGTCGGAATTATTTTCTATACTTCTGTTAAACCTTTCGAACCTCGTGAACGTGATTACGCTTTAGTAAGTTGTTTTTATGCGTTTTCAATTTGGGTCGGTTTAGGTGTACAAGGTGTTTATTTATTGATTCAGAAATTGATGAAACAAGAATTAAAACCTTCTTTAGCTATTGGTACAACGGTAGTTTTAGCTGGAATTCCAATTTTAATGGGTGCGCAAAACTGGGATGATCATGATCGTTCTGAGCGTTCTGTGGCTTATTCATTAGCGTACAATTATCTTAATCCATTAGATAAAAACGCCATTTTATTTGTGTATGGTGATAACGATACTTATCCACTTTGGGGATTACAAGAGACGGAGAACTTCCGTGATGATGTAAAAATTGCAAACTTAACGTTAGCAGCGTCTCCTTGGAATTTAGAACAATTGCTACGTAAAACTTACAATGCAGAAGCTCTTCCAAGTGATTTGCAACCGAAAGATTATCAATCGGGAACAAATGATCAAATTTTTGTGGTAGGAGGTGCTATCAAAAATATTTTTGATCAATTAAATAGCTTTATCAATCCTGAATCTAATCAAACATTAGAATCCTTGAGTGAAATGCCTATTGATCAAGTTTCAAAATACTTTGTTGACCCAGAAATCGATCCCAACCAAGTAATGACAGTTTACAATAGTCTGAAACCGCTACAAAAATATTTGGAAACAGATAGTATGACAGCGAAAGAAGCGATGGATTTTATTTTGAATAATAAATCACCAGAGAAACAAGCTTTAGCAGATTATTTTGGTTATCCGATTGGTGGTGCAAACTATTTACCTGTTTCAAAAATTGTGGTTCCGGTGAATAAAGAAAACGCATTGAAATATGGAATTGTAAATCCAAAAGATGCTGATAAAATGGTCGACTCGATCACAATTAATATCAAGTCTTCAAGTTTATTCAAAAACAATTTATTATTGTTGTCAATGATGGCAAAATACAATTGGGATCGTCCTATTTATTTCAGTGGAGGTGGAATTTCTGATCCAGAAAATACATTCTACATGAATGATTATTTACTGAATGCAGGGATGAGCTATAAATTAGTTCCGATTTATACACCATTTGGTAAAGGTGGAATTATTGGAGCTTCTGATAACAATATGTTGTTAAGAACCTTCAATTCATATAAATGGTCTGGGTACAATAATCCCGATGCATCTTTCAGCTTAACAGAACGTAATTATACATCTTCGTACAGAAATACTGCAGTTCGTTTAGCAGATGATTTATTGAATGCTGGACGTAAAAAAGAAGCGATTCAAGTATTGGATAAAGTGATGTTAGAAATTCCTGCTTTAGCAAAATATGACATTGGTTATGGAGTAAGTAGAATAGCAGGTATTTATTTGAAAGCTGGAGAGGATAAAAAAGCACAAGATTTGTTTGCTCATGTTCGTAAACAAGCCAATGCGAAAATCGCCTTCTTCGAGTCACTGCCTTCTGGAAAAGGTTATTCGGTTGGATCTGATTTAGCTTCAGCAAAAAATGATTTGATGATGTCTATTTACAACGAAGCTTCTGCTTTAGGAGAAAGAGGTGATAAACAGAAAGCTCTAAAAGTTTTTGAAACTGCATATAATCCAATCTTGAAAAAGTTCGAAAATTTATATCAAGCAGTTATTGCCGATGGTAAAGTTGACGCTGCAGATCAAGCGAAAATCATGAATCAATTTAATTATTTAGATGAAATGATTGGTGTAGCTGCGGAAATTGATACCAATTATGCGAAACAACAACAAGATGTTTTGTATAAAATGGTAGGACAATAAGTCAAACTAATATATTTTATAAAAGCTCCAAATGTATTTTGGAGCTTTTTTTGTTTAATAATATTTTGATTATGAATGTTTTGTTAATTTTTGCGCTATTTATCAGTTTTAAAATTATCAGTTTGGCACATAAATTGAAATTACACAAATAAGTTTAACAAAATTGTAAATATTTTAAAACATTATAAAAATGAAAAAAGTATTATTAACAGCTGCTTTCGCAGTAGCAGGTATGGTAGGTGTTTCAGCACAAACAACAGGAGTAGAAGGTGGAGTTCATATTGGTATTCCAGTAGGTGATGCAGCAGATTATTCTTCTTTCAACTTAGGTGTAGATTTAGCTTACTTACACCCAGTAGCATCTAATGTGAGATTAGGTATAGCAACGGGGTATGATCATTTTATTGCAGATAGTGATTATAAAGATTTAGAAGGAGAGGATTATGGGTTTATTCCATTAGCAGCTTCAGCAAAATTTGATGTTGCTCAGAACTTTTTCTTAGGAGCAGATTTAGGTTATGCTTTTGCAACTGGAGACAAATGGAAAGGAGGATTATATTACCAACCAAAAGTAGGTTATTCAGGTGCTAACTTTGATGTTTACGCAGCTTACAAAGGTTTAGAATCTAAAAGAGAATTTTTAGGAAGAGAATTTGATGCTGCATCAAGTGCAGTTGCAATTGGATTTGCTTATAAATTCTAATATAGACCACTTATAATTGATAAAAGCTACATCGAAAGATGTAGCTTTTTTGTTTTTGAAGATTAGAATTATGTTAAAATAAATGATGTAAAAATAAACATATCAATAACTTGTGTGTTTAAATATTGTTTTTAACATTATTTGGCACAGCACTTGAAATTATGAATACATCATAATTAGAACTATAAAATTTAAAAAGATGAAAAAATTATTTTTTATTGCTGCTGCAATGTTAGGAGTTGTTAGTTTGAGCGCACAAGAAAAAACAACATCTGCACAATTTGGTATTAAATCAAGTGTAAATATGTCTTCATTTAATGGAAAAGATGTGAAAGATAATGATTATAAAGTAGGTTTTAGCGCAGGTCTTTACGGTCATTTTCCATTAACAGAACGTTTTGCAGTTCAACCAGAGGTTAATTTTGCTCGAATAGGAGGAAAGTTGAAAGATGAAGTAACAGAAGTTGGGAATACAACGGTAAAAACTAAAAATAAAACAACCTTAGATTATATTCAAGTTCCAGTAATGTTCAAATATTATCCAGGAGCATCGCGTTTCAATGTAGAAGCTGGACCTCAATTTGGATTTAACATGTACGCAAGCAACAAACAGCAAACAAGTATTTATGCAAACAATACCGTTTACACAACAGAAGGAAAACAAGATATCAAAGATGATATAAAGAATTTTGATTTTGGTGTTAATTTTGGTTTAGGATACAATGTGACAGATAATATCAATGTTGGAGCAAGATACTACATGGGGTTAACTAAAATAACAGAAAATGTTAACAATGGAACAGCTACTGGAGCAGATGTGAAAAATCATTCTTTCTCTTTAGGTGTGGGATATTCGTTCTAATCGAGAATATTTGTTTAAATAAAAAGGATTCTACTTCTGGTAGAATCCTTTTCTTTTTTTATTCTTTTAACGCAATTTTTTTAATCGATTGGGTTAAGATAATTTTATTTAAGATGAATAAAAAGAAGACGATAATCAATCCAAAACCTATCACTTCCCAAACATGTGAAGATTCAATGGTCATAAATTTCCCAACTTTTTCATTGATGATATTTAAGACGAAATAAACCAACGGTATCGAAATTATATAACTTACCAACATGAAAATAATCGAAAATTTAAGATAAGGACGAGCCAATTGATTGATGTTGTATCCAATCAAAAATAAATCTTTTGTCTTATGTTTATTCTTTTCAATCATCAATTGGAAATTAATAATCATTAACCATATTGCTGCAAAAACAATGATTAGACCAATAAATAGAACCAACGAAAACGCTAATTTTAAATAATAAGTCAATTCATTATTTTTCAATTCATCCTTGTTGATATCATAATTATGTTGCTCAAAATAAATGGAAGCATTTTCATCTCCTTGTGATTTAGTTTCGACTACAAGACGAGATGGTTGTGCTGTTTTTTGCGTTGCATAGGTTTGATTCGCCCATTCTAAAAAGTTTTCAGGAACTAAAATAGTGTTAATTTTTGTGGTAAAATCAACAATTCGTGCTTGATAGATTTTTTGATTTTCATCTTTACCTATAATCAACTGAAAAGGAATTTTAGTAAATAAACTTTCAGAAACTTGCGGTAATCCTTGACTTGTTGCAAACCCAAAATTATATAAGTTGAGGTAACTTTTCGGGATAATAATCGGTATAAAATCTTGACCTTCTTGCCATTTCCAATCCAATTGATCAACTTCTATAAAATCTTTTGGTACAGACTCAAAAAATAAATCAGTTGAAAAACCTCGAATTCCAGCAATTCCACCAACTTGTAATTTTACAGGAAACTGACTGCTTTTAAAAGTTCCGACTTTTGCAGTAAAATTCTGCGATTTTAATTCCTCGATTTCGTCTTCATTAAAGCTTGGCTTTTCTCCGGTTAATGTTTGTAAAGATGAAATCTTCTTATTCAAAACGATATAATTCGCTTTCCAAACTGAGCTATCTTCTCCAAAATTTTTAGCATAATCTAAATAAATTGTTCCAGCCAAAATCAAGATAAAAAATCCGATAATAGAGAAAAAACAAAAGGTTGTAATTCGTAAGAAACTTAGGTTTTTACGAACCAATTTTTCGATTAAATTTTTAGAGTTGAATGACATTTGAAAGGCGTTTATCGTGAATTTCGTGTAAGCTGGTGAAAATGATTCCTGCATTATTTTTTGCAGCTTCTTCAGTTACCAAATCAATCAAAAGTTGTTGATTAACTTCGTCCAAATGACTAAATGGTTCATCTAAAAGTAAAAAATCAAACGGTTGACAAAGTGCACGAATTACCGCAATTCGCTGACGTTGACCATAAGAAAGATGAACAGCTTTTTGATGTAAATGACTTTTTAATCCAACTTTTTCAATCCAGTCGATGATTTGATTTTCTGTTCGATGTTGCGTCAAGACATTTTTTAACTGAATGTTTTCCATTAAAGTTAATTCTTCAAATAAATGCAAACCTTGAAAAACATAGGCTATTTTTTCGCGTCTAATTTTTGTCCAGTCATTCAAAGAATAATTCTTAATAGTTTGTCCGTCAAACAAAACTTCTCCGTCATAATCTTTCCGATCGCCGTACAAAATATTAATCAACGTTGATTTACCAACGCCAGAATGCGCAACAATTTGATAAATATTTCCACTAGAAAAAGTATACTCGTTTTTCCAAATCTCAGATTGTTCAAACCCAAATTCCTTAAGTGGATGAGGAACAAGTTGATTAATTTTAATTTCCATTTTGTTGTTGTGCTTGATTGAAAAATAAAGAATAGGCTTCATCCAAAAGCAAGAAAATAACTTCTAAACTATTTTTATCCGTTTTCTTCATATGTATTTTTCCAGTTTTAGTATATTCATTTGAAACACGGTAATCAATATAATCAAAGTTGGATAAAACTTTTTGAATTTCTTTTGTATTTCCAAAAGGAATTTGTTGGTAAATGTAGTTTTGAACCTCCTTTGGATATTGATCAAAATTAAGATTGACATAACCAAACATCGGATTTGAAGCATTTGTAGCAAATTCTGAAGTGACAAAATTTGAAGAGCTTATCATGTTGTTCAAATATTGATTCATGATCGATTGATTATTTGTGATGTACATCAAATTGTTTTTGTACGTCATATAAATCTTCATATTTGTCGAAATTGGCAACATGTAATAGGGCCCAATTTTCTGAATATTTTGCTGATGAGATTTTAAAAAATCCTTGAAGAAAATATCATTTTTCATTTTTCCACCTAAAACAAATTGTGGATAAACAACTTGTTGAATAAAGTCATCTTTCTTACCAAAAAAATCATTTGGATTGAATGCTTTTCCGATTTCAAAATCATAAACACTAAACAAAGCTTCACCTTCAAAACTTTGTTCTAATTTGTTTAAATCAATTTCATATTGTTCTAAAAAAGTAGTCAAGAAATTTTGATCTTCGAAAACATAACGTGTATTTGCAGGATAAATTCCTAAACCAATGTTCATGTAACTTTGCGCAGGGAAAAATTTAAAAAAATCGGTATTAATTTTTGATTTCCACATCGGACGTTTTGCTAATTCGACTTTTGTAATCGCATCGGGATGAAATTTCTGTGTAAAACTAATTCCGTCCGAAGTAAAAGAAATAAAATTGACCCACGAACTTTTTGTGAAATCAAGGTTTTTCTTGCTTTTGTTTTCAGTTTTCGAAAAGTTTTTCAAAAAATTTCCAGTGTACCAAATGTTGATGTCCTGCGAGTTTTTGACAAAATCTCCAAAACTATTATTTTCCTTCGCAAGCGAATGTTTGTCGTTAATAATTTTCGTAAAATAATCTTGAATAGCTTTCTCTCCAACTCCAAATTCAGAAACAATTAGTAAAAATTGAGATTTGTTCCATGCCATAAAAGGTTTATCAAACCCAGAAATCGTTGTAAATCCATCTTTCTTTTCAAACGAAATTTCTTTTTTATTTATTCCTTTATAAATAGTTGTAAGATGTTCTTCGAATTGATCTTTATCGCGCATATTCGTAATTAATGCGACCATATTTTTTCCATTTATTTTTTGTCCAAAAAGATAGATTGGACTAATGATATCAATGCCTGCTGAAGTAGGATTGTCTTTTATTTGGTTGAATAATTTATCAAAAGTTGGATCTTGATTTTTGATTTCATTTTCAGCTAATTGATAAAATTTGTATTGATTTATTTCATTGAAATTGCCTTTTTCGGCAATAGATTTTGGATTGATTAACGCAACAAAATCTGCATCGGTCGGAATTAAAACGGTGTAATCTTCGTTTTTAGAACAACTTGCAAAAAGCAAAAGTAGAAAGAGAATTGAATAATAGTTGAACCTTTTTTTCATAAGAAAATTGTATGTTGCTTTATTGTTAAATGATTGATTTGAAAGGTGTAAATTTTAAAAAAATGTATTTTGAATTAAAATAGGTTAAAACTCTAATAATGGGATAAATTTAAGCAATATTTAATATGATTTTCGTTTCTATAACAATAAAATATGTAAAAATTTCTTATATTCGCACTCCTTGATTTAGAAGAAATAACAAAGAATTCGATGGCAAAAAAGTTTAGAGAATATAAGCACTTAGACTTGGTACAAGTCTCAAAAGAAACGTTAGAAGATTGGAAACAAAATAATGTTTTTGAAAAAAGTATTTCTACACGTGATGGAAATCCATCTTTTGTGTTTTATGAAGGTCCTCCTTCTGCAAACGGAAAGCCAGGAATTCACCACGTTTTAGCACGTTCTATCAAAGATATATTTTGTCGTTACCAAACGTTAAAAGGAAAACAAGTTTTCCGTAAAGCAGGTTGGGATACACACGGTTTACCAGTAGAATTGGGAACTGAAAAAGAATTAGGAATCACGAAAGAAGATATCGGAACTAAAATTACAGTTGAAGAATATAACGAAGCATGTAAACGTACAGTAATGCGTTACACTGATTTGTGGAATGATTTGACTGAAAAAATGGGTTATTGGGTGGATATGGAAGATCCATACATCACATACAAACCAAAATATATGGAGTCTGTTTGGTGGTTGTTAAAACAAATTTACAACAAAGATTTGTTGTACAAAGGTTATACCATTCAACCATATTCTCCTAAAGCTGGTACAGGTTTGTCTTCGCACGAGTTAAATCAACCAGGAACATATCAAGACGTAACAGATACAACAATTGTTGCTCAATTTAAAGTAAAGAAAGACTCAACAGATTTATTCAATGATTTTGATGGAGATGTGTATTTCTTAGCTTGGACAACAACTCCTTGGACCTTACCTTCGAATACAGCATTGACTGTTGGTCCAAAAATAGATTATGTAGTGGTTGAAACATTCAATCAATATACATTCGAGCCAATTCGTGTAATTTTAGGAAAACCATTGGTGTCAAAACAATTTGGAAAACCATATTTCTTAGCAGAAACAGAAGAAGATTTCAAAGTTTATGCTGCTGGGAATAAAACAATTCCTTATAGAATTGTTGGTGAATACAAAGGAGCTGATTTAGTAGGAACACGCTATGAGCAATTATTGCCTTGGGCGTTACCTTATGAAGATGCAGAAAATGCATTTCAAGTTATTCCAGGAGATTTCGTAACTACTGAAGATGGTACAGGTATCGTTCATACTGCGCCTACTTTTGGAGCAGATGACGCTAAAGTAGCAAAAGATGCAGGTGTTCCACCAATGTTAGTATTGGATAACCATGGTAATGCTGTTCCTTTAGTTGATTTACAAGGTCGTTTTGTAGCTGAATTACCAGAAGGTTACGGAGGTAAATATGTGAAAAATGAATACTATGACGATGGAGCTGCGCCAGAAAAATCGGTTGATGTAGAAATCGCGATTTTATTGAAAGAGCAAAACAAAGCGTTCAAAGTAGAAAAATATAAACACAGTTACCCACATTGTTGGAGAACAGACAAACCAATTTTATATTATCCATTAGACTCTTGGTTCATCAAAGTAACGGACGTTAAAGACCGTATGGTTGAATTGAATAAAGAAATCAATTGGAAACCAAAAGCAACAGGAGAAGGTCGTTTCGGAAATTGGTTAGAAAATGCCAATGATTGGAACTTGTCTCGTTCTCGTTATTGGGGAATTCCATTACCAATTTGGAGAACAGAAGATGGGGACGAAGTAACTGTTATCGGTTCTGTTGAAGAATTGATTACTGAGATTGAAAAATCAATTGCAGCAGGTGTTCAACAATCGAATCCTTTCAAAAATTTCGAAGTTGGAAATATGACAGAAGAAAACTATGATTTAATTGACTTACACAAAAATGTAGTCGATGAAATTACTTTAGTTTCTGCATCTGGAAAACCTATGAAACGTGAAACTGATTTAATTGACGTTTGGTTTGATTCTGGAGCTATGCCTTATGCACAAGTTCACTATCCATTCGAAAATAAAGAAATGATTGACAATGGAACAATGTATCCAGCTGATTTTATTGCAGAAGGTGTAGACCAAACTCGTGGTTGGTTTTATACATTACACGCAATTGGAACATTGGTTTTCGATTCGAAGGCATACAAAAATGTGATGTCAAATGGATTGGTATTAGACAAGAATGGTCAAAAAATGTCAAAACGCTTGGGTAACGCAGTAGATCCATTTGATACATTGGCAACATACGGTCCTGATGCAACGCGTTGGTACATGATTGCAAATGCACAGCCATGGGAAAATTTGAAATTTGATTTAGCTGGTGTTGATGAAGTTCGTCGTAAATTCTTCGGAACATTATACAATACGTATTCATTTTTCGCTTTATATGCAAATGTTGATGGATTTACTTTCGCTGAAGAAGAAATACCAGTAAATGAAAGAGCTGAATTAGACCAATGGATTATTTCTGAATTGAATACCTTAACGAAGAAAGTTGATGGCTTTTTATCGGATTATGAACCAACGAAAGCAGCTCGTGCAATCCAAGAATTTGTTATTGATAATTTATCAAATTGGCACGTTCGTTTATCAAGAAGACGTTTCTGGAGAGGTGATTACTCAAAAGATAAAGTAGCAGCATATCAAACATTGTATACTGTTTTAGAAACAATTTCTATATTAGGTTCGCCAATTGCTCCGTTCTTTATGGATCGTTTATACAAAGATCTTAATGCAGCAACAGCTAAGAATGCAGCAGAATCTGTTCACTTAGCAGATTTCCCAGTTGTAGATGAGTCATTGATTAAATCTCAATTAGAAGAACAAACACATTTAGCACAAACAGCGACAAGTATGATTTTATCGCTTCGTAAATTGAGTGATAAGAAAGTACGTCAGCCATTACAAAAAGTAATGATTCCTGTGTTGAATGATACAATGAAAGCAAATTTAGAAGCTGTATCTGAATTATTAAAACAAGAAGTTAATGTTAAAGAAATTCAATTATTAACAAACGAAGAAGCTTCAAATCTTTTAGTGAAATCTATCAAACCTAATTTCAAGACTTTAGGGCCGAAATATGGAAAAGAAATGAAAGCTATTTCCGCTGCTACAGCGCAAATCACGAATGAACAAATTGTTAAATTAGAGCAATCAGGTCAAATAGATTTGTTAATTGACAACAAAACATTAACTTTAGATTTAGAAGATTTTGAAATCGCTACAAAAGACATCCCAGGATGGACTGTAGCTTCTAATTCTACATTAACTGTAGCGCTTGATTTACAATTAACTGAAGAGTTAATTAACGAAGGTGTAGCACGCGAATTAGTAAATAGAATTCAAAATTTACGAAAAGAAACTGGACTAGAAGTAACCGACAAAATTATACTTAACTTAAAAAATGATGAATCAATCGTAAATGCAGTCGAGCAAAACAAAGATTACATTTGTTCTGAGACATTAACAGAAGATCTTGTTTTACAAGATGAAGTAGCTAATGGAACAGAGGTTGAAATTAATGGATTGATGACGCAAATTGCGATTACTAAATTGTAAGCGTATGGCAACAACAGATGAAAAAGTAAGATACTCTGACGCAGAATTGGAAGAGTTTAGAGCAATAATTCAAGAGAAATTAGATCAAGCGATAAAAGATTATGAATTATTGAAAGAAGCTTACACAAACGATAGTAACAACGGTACAGACGATACGTCTCCAACTTTCAAAGCGTTTGAGGAAGGTTCTGAAACAATGTCGAAAGAACAAAATGCACAATTAGCAGCACGTCAAGATAAATTTATTCGTGACCTAAAAAATGCATTGTTACGTATTTCGAACAAAACATACGGTATTTGCCGTGTAACAGGAAAATTAATTAATAAAGATCGTTTGAAATTAGTTCCGCATGCTACATTAAGCATCGAAGCTAAGAATATGCAACGTTAATACAGAGTTTTGAAAAAAGTAGTACTCATTACCATTTTGGTTTTAATCATTGACCAAATCTCGAAATTTTACGTTAAAACACACTTTTTTTTAGGTGAAGATGTAGATGTTTTGGGTTGGTTTAAAATAGCATTTGTAGAAAATCCAGGAATGGCCTATGGGATGCATTTCGGAGGAGAAACAGGCAAAATCCTTTTATCACTTCTACGTATTGTGCTAATCGGTATGATTATCTACTATATTAATGCATGGGCGAAAAAACTAAATAATAATTTCTTTATCATTCCGATTGCGCTTGTTTTGGCAGGTGCAATTGGGAATGTAATTGACGGAATTTTTTATGGTGTTATTTTCGATAAAGGAACGACATACAATGATATGTTTCAAGACTGGGTAGGTTATCAAGGAATTGCTCAAGCAAACTTTGCTGGTTATTCTGGATGGTTTACTGGTTGTGTCGTAGACATGCTTTATTTTCCAATTGTAGAGTTCGATTGGCCTACTTGGATACCAATTATAGGTGGACAACATTATAAGTTCTTTCAGCCTGTATTTAATATCGCAGATTCGGCTATTTTTATAGGAGGACTTAGTTTATTCCTTTTCCGTAAAAAAGCCTTTACAACCGATAATGGTGTAAGATTAAGATTTTAAAAAGATAAATCCTCGATAATTAATTATCGAGGATTTTTTATGTTTGTATTCGATGGCATTTATAATTAAATAGATGAATAAATTTTATTTTAAAAATCAACTTTTAATAGCTTTTGTATTGTTTATTTTCTCGTTTTATGAAATTTATACCTTAAGGGTAAATGATTTAGTGATAAATGATAAAAACAAGAAAGAAATAACTGTATCAGAAATGAACTGTGGTGTAGGTAATGGAGCTTATTCAATTACATTTTTATATAATGATAAAAATTATAATACTAAAATATTAAGTGAACCATGTATAAATATGAATATTGGAGATAAATATGAATTATATTATTCAGATAAAAACGATGAATTTATAGATTATCATTCTTTCGAACATAGTAAAAAAGGAGTTGTTTTTTCTGTTCTAATTTTAATCTTATTTCTAATTCCTTATAAATCATTATTCAATAAAAAATAACATAAAAAAACTCCTTTCAAATGCTTGAAAGGAGTTTTTACTGTGGTCCCTACTGGATTCGAACCAGTGACCCCCTGCTTGTAAGGCAGGTGCTCTGAACCAACTGAGCTAAGAGACCTAAGGTTCAATTTAAGATTTTTTTCGAATAGACTTCTTATTGTCTAAAAAGTGGTCCCTACTGGATTCGAACCAGTGACCCCCTGCTTGTAAGGCAGGTGCTCTGAACCAGCTGAGCTAAGAGACCTAAGGTTCATTTAAGATTTTTTTCGAATAGACTTCTTATTGTCTAAAAAGTGGTCCCTACTGGATTCGAACCAGTGACCCCCTGC
>NZ_JACALO010000005.1:72846-100475 GCF_030328185.1 Empedobacter sp. 225-1
TTGTAAGGCAGGTGCTCTGAACCAGCTGAGCTAAGAGACCTTCGTAATTGGATTGCAAATATAGGGCTGTTTTTGAATAATCCAAATAGTTAAAATGAAAAATTTAAAATAAAATTCACACTTTTATCATAACTCTTTTCATTTCAAATAAATAATTTTAAGATTTTAAAAAGAAATTTTCGTCTTTTTCTTTTTCTCCTCTATTTTGACTCCTTTAAACAAGTAAATAATCCCAATAAATGAAATTGAAATGGTGATAATAGAGAAAATAAATGCTGCACTTGTTGCTAAAGTTTCATCGAAATGAAATCGTTGAGCTGCGTACATAAACACTGCTTCTCTAATTCCGAAACCACTAAACGAAATAATCGATAAAATTCCTGATATTAAAAAAATCAATAAATAAATACTGAAATTCTCGGGATGAATATTCAATCCTTCCAAAACAAAATACAACATACCAACTTGTATCAGTTGTAAAACAATAGAATAAATCATCGAGTTGTAAAAAGTACGTTTATGGATAGGGAAAATTAAACCTAAAATAAAAGGAACAGTAATAAAACCAATCAGAGAAATGGCTAAAGAACCATATTGTATCCATGGATAATCTGTTAGATTAGATAAGAAAACTAAAAATACAATAATGAGCAACATTGCTGAAAGTCCAATAATTTTATCGAGAAAAACAGCTTGAGAAATTTTCTTTAAACTAATTTTATAATTTTTATTTAAAACATAAACTTTGTACGCATCGCCACCAATTCCACCCGGAACAAAAGTGTTGTAAAACATTCCTAAAAAATACAAGCGTGCGTTTGATTTATAAGATAAATCAAGATGGATATCTCGAAAATAATAATCTAATCGAAAAACAGAAAGCGCTTGCGAAACAATATAAAGTATTACAGCTATAAAAATATATGCCCAATTTGCATTTTTGTAGTGACTGAAAATATCAAAAATATGTAATTTAACAAAGAAGATGTAATAAATTAAAGCAATGCTAACAGTTAGTTTAATCCCTGTTATAATATATTTTTTAGTTTTTGGATTCAATTGAATTCTTTTGATAATTAACGTACAAATTTAGAGAATCTTCTAATAACACTTCAAAAAATTATTTATCTATAAATATTTGTTTGATATTATGTAGTTTTGCGATTAAATTAATCGAATCATGCAATCAAAAGTTATTGTAATTACAGGCTCTTCTTCGGGTGTAGGATTGACTTTGGCAAATTATTTTCACGATAAAGGACATCAAGTTTATGGTTTATCAAGAACGGCTAAAGGACAAGAAAAATTCAAACATATTGCAACAGATGTTTCAGACAAAGAAAATGTAAAACATAGTTTTCAGCAGATTTTTTCTGAAACAAATAATCAAATTGATGTGTTGATAAATAATGCCGGAATTGGAATGCTAGGTGCTGTGGAAGATGCGTCGAAAGCAGATATCGAAAAATTATTGGACGTTAATGTTTATGGACCAATTTACACGATGCAAGAAGTTTTGCCAACAATGCGTGAGAAAAAAAGTGGTTATATTCTCAATGTATCATCAATAGCGAGCAATAATGGTTTACCATTTAGAGGATATTATTCTGCTTCTAAAGCGATGATTGATCGATTAATAGAATCTGCTCGTTTAGAAAATCGTCACACGGGAGTAGAAATTGCAACATTAAATTTTGGTGATATCAAAACCAATATTGCAGAAGGGCGAGTAAAAACATTTGTATCTAAATTTTATCAAAAAAGATATGATGCAATGGTTGCAGATATTGATCACGAAGTGCAAGATGGTACACCAACAGAAGATCTGATTCCGATTATCGAAATTATTTTAGCTCAGAAAAATTTGAAACCACATTATTATATTGGTAAATCGATGCAAAAATTTTCGGTTACGTTGAAAAATATTTTGCCCCAAAGAATGTTCGAAAATATTATCGCAAAATATTCAAAATTAGATTAAGGATGGATGAAATTATTTGGCATTTTAAATCGTTTGAAGAATTAACTTCAAAAGAGCTATACAAAATAATTCAATTACGAAACGACGTTTTTGTGATCGAACAAGATTGTATTTACCAAGATGCCGATGGAAAGGATTTCAAATGCGGGCATCTATGGGCGACCATCCAGGATGAAGTGGTTGCGTATTCTCGCATTGTTCCTCAAGGAATTTCATACGAAAACGAACCGTCTATTGGTCGTGTAATTACAAATCCGAAATTTCGTCGTTATGGTTTGGGAAAACAATTAATGAAAAATTCTGTTCAAGTAATCGAAAATCAATTTAAAACATCTTCAATTCGTATTTCTGCACAATCTTATTTGAAAGAATTTTATTCAATTTTTGGCTTCAAACAAGTGTCGGAAGAATATTTAGAAGACGATATTCCACATATCGAAATGTTAAGAAAATGAAATTTCTAAAAAGGATATTATTAGGAGTATTAATCATTTATGTTTTAGCATTAATGATAGATGTTTTTATTTCAAAATCATTTTTAAGAAGTAGCTTGTTTGAAGGAGAACTAAATACTTGGAATGATATTTATAATAAAAAAATAGATGAAGACTTAGTTATTTATGGATCTTCTAGGAGTTACGTTCATTTAAATCCGATAGTATTAGACAAAGAGTTAAAATTAAATTCTTATAATTTAGGATTTAATGGTCAAAAGATAGAATTACAAAAATTTAGGCATGATGAACTTATTAGCATTGGAAGTCATCCTAAAAATGTAATTATTAATTTAGACATTACTTCTCTTGAAAAAGCAAGAGTCTTTAATCCAGAACAATTTATTCCATTGATGTTATATCGAAAAAGTATATATGATATTGTCGGAAAGGAGCTAGAATTTAATTATTTTGATTTGTATTTTCCAATGATAAGATATAGAAAATTTAAATATCAAAAAGTTGATGTATTAAAAGAGCTTTATAAAATTTATTTTTATTCAAATTATCATAATAACGGTAGAGTGAAAGGTTTTAGAGGAATGAATTATTCTTGGAAGGAGAGATTGTATAAACCTAATTTTATAGAAGTTGATTCTTTGAGAAAACAAGATTTATTTCTAATAATAGAGGATTTGCAAAAATTGAATACAAGTGTGATTTTAATAAATTCACCAGAATATATAGCTCAGATAGAAAGTCAAATTAATCGAAATGAAGTTATAAAGTTATATAAATCTATATCAGAAAAATATAATATTCCTTTTATTGATTATTCAAATGATTCGATGAATTATCAAAAAAATCTATTTTATAATTCTAATCATTTAAATGCAAAAGGTGCAGATATTTTCACCAAAAAATTAGCGGAGGATATAAAACCTTATATTAAAAGATAATGAAACCTTTCAAATACATTATGGTCACATTGGTGGCCATTTATTTTTTAGCCGGAATTGGCGATATTCTTTATTCCAATTCGTTAAAAGAGAAAGCCTTGTTTAGCGGTGAAGTACAAGAATGGAACCGTGTGAATCAAGGGGATATAGACGTGGATTTAGCTGTTTTTGGTTCTTCACGTGCAATGATTCATATCAATCCTCAAATTTTGGAAGATTCATTGGGAGTGAAAAACACATAATTTAGGGTTGAACGGAAGTAAATTCAAGATGCAATATTATCGTTTCTTGAAGTATTTGGATAAAAATCCTCATCCTCAGACCATTGTTTGGAATTTGGATACGTTTTCATTTTCGCACATTGATGAAGTTTTTCAACCGAATCAATACGTGCCTTTTATGTTATGGAATTACAAATTATATGCGTACCTAAAAGAATATGAAAATGCCGATTGGAAAGATTATGTGATTCCTTTTTACCGATACGAAGACCAAAAGTATTGGAAAGATGAAATTCAAAAAGCAACAAAAGAAAAAGTGGACAAAAATGGAGATTTTCGTTTAAAAGGTTTTAAATCCTATAACCGAAAATGGAATGTCAATTGGGCGAATTTAAAAGCAAAAGATGCGGAATTTGATGCCGAAGTGTATCCTTTGTTAGAAGAATTGATCCAACGTTGTCAACAAGAAAATATTCAATTGATTTTTACGATTGCGCCAGAATTTTACAAAGGGCAAGGGTATATGTTGAACCGCGATGAAATTGTAGGGCGTTACCAAAAAACCTTACAGAAATATGATTTGCCTTTATTGGATTATTCGGATGATTCGATCAGTTATCAACAAAAATGGTTTTACAATACCACCCATTTAAACGATAAAGGGGCGGATGAGTTTACCAGAAGATTAGTAACAGCTTTAAAACCTTATATGCGATAGGTGTACTATATAATTAACATATTCAAAAAGCCACTGTTGGAACAAAGTTCCAGTAGTGGCTTTTTGTATGGGATACCTGAAAGAAGAAAGGAAGGATTCGGAATTTTTAGCGAAAAATCGTATTTTTAAATCCGTAATTTCAACCCCTCTTTAGGCCACTTTATTTTCTTTCACGGTCATTGTTCAGTATCGGTTCTATGACGCTTCTATGCCGCCTTTATGCTGCCTTTGTACCGCCTCAACTTCGCCTCAACCAGGAGGACTCTCTTATCTTTCTTCGGTGATGCTCTTGTCTTGCTTTAAGTAAAGTTCTCCTATGAAATGAATGTGCATAAAAAATCCTCATTTCAATAAATGAGGATTGATCGCATAGTACTGTTAAATGGTTTCGATTTGTTTTTTGTCTGGTTTCTGCGTCAAATACACACCCGATAATATCATAGCAAAGCCAAATAAATGCATGAATGTGATTTGTTCTCCAACTAAAAATCCCCAAAAAACAGAAACAATCGGCATCAAATAGGTGACCATTGAGGAGAACATCGAGCCAGTGGCTTGGATTAATTTGTAGAATAAAATCATTGCTAATGCAGTCCCAATTAAGCCTAATATGGCGACATAACCCAAACTTTCTAATTGTTGAGCAGTACCAACAAAGTCAGTGAAAAAACCGGATAAAAATAAGATTACAATAGAAGGTAATAACCAGATTGTAAATAATGCTGATGACAATTGGAATGATGGTACATCGTTTAAATAGCGAGTTAAAATCAAACTATTTAGTCCATACAAAGCAGTTGCTAATACAATTAATAAACAATGTAATAAACTGTTTTCACCTGAAAAACCATCTCCACCAATTAATAGAACAGCTCCTATAAAACCGATCAACGCACCAATTATTTGATTTTTAGTTCCTTTTATGTTAAAAAATAAAGCGCCAAATAACAAGATAAATAATGGAACCAACGAATCTAAAATTCCAGCCATAGAGCTTGAAACGTGCGTTTGAGCCATTGGGAATAAAAACATTGGAATAAAATTTCCACAAAAACCAGCTAATGCAACATATTTTAATTTGTTTTTTGGAATCTTAAATAAACTTGGAATTCCCCAAATGGCTAAAATTCCACCTGCGATAGATAGACGTAAGGCGCCTACTTGATAGGGTGTGTAAGAAACCAATCCTTGTTTGATTAGTATAAAAGAACTTCCCCAAGTTAAAGCTAAAATACCGAGGATAATCCAATATTTTAATTCGATTTTCATGTGCTAAATTTGCGCAAAGATGCGAAAGTTAGCTGTTTTTACAAACATAATTTATTTACAAAAGCAATCGTTGGTATGATCGTTAACCATTCCGGTTGCTTGCATCTGCGCATAAATTGTTGTTGAACCAAAGAATTTAAAACCTCGTTTTTTCAAATCTTTCGCAATTTTGTCCGAAATTTCTGTGGTTGCAGGAACTTCTTTGATTGAGTTCCAATTGTTGATAATAGGTTTGTGGTCAACGTAACTCCAAATAAAATCAGAGAACGATCCAAATTCTTTTTGTATTTCGATAAACAACTTTGCATTGTTGATTGCTGCAGAAATTTTTCCTCGATGACGAATAATTCCTTCATTTTGGACTAATTCTTCGATTTTAGCTTCATCAAAATTGGCTACTTTTTTGACATCAAAATTTGCAAATGCTTTTCTAAAGTTTTTACGTTTTTTGAGAATAGTAAACCAACTCAATCCCGCTTGAAAAGATTCGAGAATCAAAAATTCAAATAAAATTTTATCGTCTTTTATAGGTTTTCCCCATTCGTTATCGTGATAATCGATGTAATCTTGGTCTTTATTTACCCAAGCGCAACGTGTTTTTTCCATGGTTTATAAATTTTTATAGGCTTCCTCAATAGAAAAAAATGGTAATTGACATGCATAATTTTCGCAAATATGAATGGATGTTTTATTTTCAATCAATCTATTTTTAGTAATCTCTAATTGTTCTGTTTCTGAAGCAACAAAAATCGCATTCGGTACATAACATTGTTGGATTTGTTTCGAATATTCTTGAGCTTCATTACCAACGATAACAATTTCTTTGAACGGATAACTGAAATTTAAATACAACTGAATCCAATTTGCAAAACCAGTTGGATAATCGTGAATTTTTTCATCAATATTCGTTAACATTTGCTTGGCTTGTTCGATGTATTTTTCTTCATTCAAAATTTTTCCTAATTTGAATAAATTAGTTGCCATGACAGAATTTGAAGAAGAAATAACATTATCATAAATTTCGAATGTTTCGTTCACCAAAGGTGTGTCATAATGCGACTTGTAAGCAAACATTTTATTTTTGTGATTGTAAAATTGATTAAATGTTTCCTCTGTTAATGTTTGAGCGGTTTCCAAATATTTTATCTCGGATGTGATTTCAAAAAGCTTAATTAATGCTTCAATCATCAACGCATAATCATCTAAAAATCCTGGAATTGTCGTTTGTTTATCTTTATAATTCCGGAATAATGTTTCGTTTTTCCATTGATTTTCTAAAATAAAATGAATTGCGTTTTCGGCTAAATCAAGATATTCAGGAATTTCAAAAGTGAGATAAGCGTCACACAAACCTTTTATAGTTAAAGCATTCCAAGAGGTCAATACTTTTTCGTCGCGATGAGGTTTTCTGCGTTTTTCTCGAATAGGATTTAAGATTTTTTTCCATTTTGAAACTTTGGTTTGAAGATCTTCGACTGAAATATTCTGTTTCGTAGCAAAATATTCGTCATCCGTTAATCGCATCAAAATATTATTGCCATGTTCCCATTCGCCAAATTCGTCTATGTTATAATAGTTCTGAAACAAATCAAAATCTTCTTTTAAAATCAGTTTCAATTCATGCGATTTCCAAACATAATATTTTCCTTCTTCACTTTCAGAATCAGCGTCAATTGCAGCATAAAAAACATTTTCTGGCGAAAGCATTTCATCTTTTAACCAATTGATGGTTTCTTTTACTATATTTTCATATTCTTTTTCGTTGAAAACTCGATAAGCATTTGAGTATAGAGAAAGCAGTTGTCCATTGTCGTAAAGCATTTTTTCGAAATGTGGAACTTTCCAATACGGATCGACTGAATATCGCGAAAAACCTCCTTTCAATTGATCGTAAATTCCTCCAAAAGCCATTCTGTCTAATGTTATTTTGGTTTGAATTAAACAGTTTTCATTTTTAGTTTGAATTCCATAACGTAAAATAGTTTCCCAAGCATTTGGTAACATAAATTTTGGTGCACGATTAAAACCGCCCCATTCATCATCAAATTGTTGTTTCCAAAATTCGAATGTTTCGTCGATTTTTTCTTTCGAAAAATTTTGTTCAGATTTCAATCCAATCGTTTCCATTTTGTGTAAACCATCAGCAATAGAGTTGACATATTCCATTGTTTTGGGATAATTTTGATGATACAAATGATTAATATTTTCTAATAATTCGATCCATTGAACTTTCGGAAAATAAGTGCCACCATAAAAAGGTCGTCCATCTGGAAGTGCAAAAACATTTAGTGGCCAACCTCCCGATTGATGAATTAATTGCGAAACATTCATATACAAAGTGTCTAAATCTGGACGTTCTTCACGGTCGATTTTAATGCATACAAAATACTTGTTCATTAATTTAGCGACTGTTTCGTCTTCAAAAGATTGGTGTTCCATGACGTGACACCAATGACAAGCTGAATAACCAATTGAAATAAGAAGAGGTTTGTTGATTTCTTGTGCATGATTCAAAACTTCGTCGCTCCAACTTTGCCACCAAACAGGATTGTTTTCATGCTGTTTTAAATAAGGGCTTGTTGCATTTTTGAGGTTATTTTGTTGAAAATTCATCCGTAATTATTTAGAAATTTAAAGTTCGTTTATTTTTTGTGGATGAAAAATTATATTTTCGATAAAAATTAAACACATGAACTTTTACGAGTATATTTCTATAGGTGCGTATATGGCTTTGATGATTGGAATTGGAATTTATTCTTACCGAAAGTCGACAAGCAATTCTGAAGAATTTTTGATTGGAGGACGGAAAATGGGAGCTGCTGTTACGGCACTTTCTGCAGGTGCTGCTGATATGAGTGGTTGGTTGCTGATGGGAGTTCCTGGAGCAATGTATTTCACAGGTTTATCGAGTGCATGGATTGCAATAGGTTTAACAATTGGTGCTTTTCTTAATTATGTTTTTGTTGCGCCACGCCTTAGAGTTTATACTGAGGTTGCCAATAATTCGATTACAATTCCTGTTTATTTCGAAAATAGGTTCAAGGATAAAACACGTTTATTACGTATTGTTTCATCTATTTTTATTTTGGTGTTTTTTACTTTGTATACATCTGCTGGAATGGTTTCTGGAGGGAAATTGTTTGAATCTGCTTTTCATATGGATTATATGACAGGAATTTGGATGACAAGTTTTGTTGTTGTTCTGTATACTTTTTTGGGTGGATTTTTGGCTGTTAGTTTAACAGATTTTATTCAAGGAACAATTATGGTGTTGGCTTTGGTTATTGTGCCAATAGTTGCTATTGCTGAAATTGATGGAGTAGAAGAAACTTTTTCATTAATTAATACGAAAGGTGATAATTATTTAGATCTATTTGAAGGGACAACTACTATTGGGATTTTATCTTTGATGGCTTGGGGTTTAGGTTATTGTGGTCAACCACATATCCTTGTTCGCTTTATGGCAATTGGTAAAGTGTCAGATATTCCGAAAGCAAGAAATATTGGAATAACATGGATGATCTTTACTGTTGGTGGAGCATTATTAGTAGGTTTGGTTGGAATTGCTTATTTGATGAAGTTTGATCAATCAACGATGCAACTTTTTGATGGTTCTAAAACTGATGCAGAAACAGTGTTCATCTATTTTTCGCGTGTATTATTCCATCCATTGATCGGAGGATTCTTATTGTCAGCAATTTTAGCTGCTGTAATGAGCACCATTTCTTCTCAGCTTTTAGTTACATCAAGTTCGTTAACAGAAGATATTTACAAAGCATTTTTAAATAAAAAAGCAACATCTAAACAATTGTTAATTGCAAGCCGTTTATCAGTTTTAATCGTAGCAGTAATCGCAGTTTTATTGTCTTTAACACCTAATGATTCGATTTTGAACTTAGTTGGAAATGCTTGGGCAGGATTTGGATCAGCTTTTGGACCGTTAATTGTTTTCTCTCTTTTTTGGAAAAAAACAACATGGCAAGGTGCTTTAGCGGGTATGTTAACTGGAGGAATCGTAGTCTTAGCTTGGGTTTATATACAGCATGATTACAAAGATTGGTACGAAATGATTCCAGGTTTTTTATCTTCAACGGCGATGATTTATATTGTCTCATTGCTTACGCAACAACCTAATCAAGAAATTGATCAAGATTTTGATGAGATGAAAGCTATTTTAGTTAAAGAATTGAAAAATGCATCCTAAAAAAATAGAAAATATTCTAAAATTAAATCCTTTTGAACGTTATCAATATTTTATTAGAAAAATAGCTGATTGGGAAAAGACGTATACATTAGTTTTTCCAAATGGAGATCATGCTATTTCTACAATTGATGATAAAACTTTATTTCCCTTATGGTCAGAAATTGAGTTTGCAGAAATATGTAGAATAGATGATTGGAGCGATTGCGAAGTTTTAGAGATTGATTTCAATAGATTAGAAGAAATTATAAATTTTATTAGAGAAAATGATTTTTTAATCAATGTTTTTCCAACGAATAAAACAGGTTTTGTAGTTACTTTAGATGAGTTTATAAGAGATTTAAAAGAAGAATTAAAAAATTACGAATAATAGATTTCTTAACAAAAAACTTAAATTCCAAAACTCAAAAGGCTTAGAAATGTTGATAAGTTTCACTTTGTTTATATGGGTAGAAAAGGGAGATTTGTTTGTATATTTGTAAAGTTTGATTAAAAAAATAGTCAAAATTAAATCAATTTTAAACGAAAAGATGAACGATATTATCCAATTATTGCCAGATCATGTAGCTAATCAAATTGCCGCGGGAGAAGTTGTGCAACGGCCAGCTTCGGTGATAAAAGAGTTGATTGAAAATGCAGTGGATTCTGGTGCAACTTCTATTCAGGTAATTGTAAAAGATGCGGGTAGAAGCTTGATCCAAGTGATTGATAATGGTTCGGGAATGAGTGTGACAGATGTTCGTATGGCTTTTGAACGTCACGCAACGTCGAAAATCAGAAAGACGGAAGATATTTACAATATTCATACAAAAGGTTTTCGCGGAGAGGCTTTAGCTTCAATTGCTGCTGTTGCGCAAGTAGAAACGAAAACGCGTCGTGATGAGGATGAGGTAGGTTCGCAATTAGTGATAGAAGGAGGAGAAGTTCGAAGTCAAGATCCAGTTGTTTGTCCAGTCGGAACTTCTATTGCGGTCAAAAATCTTTTTTATAACGTGCCTGCTCGTCGTAATTTCTTGAAATCAAATCAGGTTGAGTTTCGTCATATTCAAGATGAATTTCAACGCGTTTCGATGGCACACGAAAATATTAGTTTCTTTTTACATCACAACGATGCAGAGATTTATCATCTAAAAGCGGGGAATTTAAAACAACGAATTACTCAGATTTTTGGAAAGAAATTAAGTGCTCAAATTATTTCGGTTGAAGAAGATACTGAAATTGTAAAAGTAAAAGGTTTTGTAGGAAAACCAGATGCTGCGAAGAAATCACGCGGAGAGCAATTTTTCTTTGTCAACAATCGTTTTATTCGAAGTGGATATTTACACAATGCGATTGTAGATGCTTTCGAAAGTTTGTTGCCAACAGGATATAGTCCGTCTTATTTTTTGTATTTAGAACTTGATCCTTCAAAAATTGATATCAATATCCATCCTACAAAAACAGAAATCAAATTTGAAGACGAAGCATTGATATACACAATTCTAAGAGCTGCTGTAAAACATGCTTTGGGACAGTTTAATGTCATTCCTTCGTTGGATTTTGAACAAGATCCAAACTGGGCATTTATTCCTTCTGCAACAGAAAATACAGAAATTAAAATGCCAGAAATTACAGTTGATTCAAGTTTTAATCCATTTGAACATCAACAAACAAGATCGCCAAAGCCATCTGATATTCGAGCGAATATGGATTTTTATAAAGATGCGGTTGAGTTAGAAATAGAGAATAATCATGCACATCAATTATTCGAATCTGAAGATTTTCAGGATAGTTTTGATGTGATACAATGGATGAACCAATATTTGATAGTAGAATATCGTGGTGAATTGTTGATTATTGATCAACATCGTGCGCATCAAAAAATATTGTTCGAGAAATTTATTCATTCAAATAACGGAAGTGCTTTGGTTCAACAAATGCTTTTTCCGATAGAATTGGAGCTTTCGCCAAATGATCGTCAGAAATTAATCAACGTAGAACATCAATTGTTAAGTTTTGGTTTTGACATTTCGTTAGACGAAGAAACCATTCAGATTAACGCAATTCCTGTTGATGTTCAGCAAGAAGATGTCGTGTCTATTTTTATGGATTTTATAGAAGAGTTGGAATACCAAGAATCAATCGAATTAGAAAATACGTTTGCGAAAATTTTAGCGAAAAATGCCGCTGTTAAAAAGGGTGTAGCGTTAAAATCTGAGCAAATGCAAACTTTGGTAGAAGAATTGCTAAGACTAACAAATCCAAATTATACACCATACGGACGCCCTATTTTTGTGCAAATGAATACGGCAGATATTAAAAAAACATTACAATAACCAAATGAGACAATCTATACCACCGATAACAAAGAATTTACTGATTATTAATGGGTTATTCTTTTTAGCGACTTTTGTTTTTAACGCAAAAGGAATTGATTTACGCGTAATTTTAGGGGCATTTTATCCAGAATCTCCTAACTTCAATTTTTGGCAAATCTTAACGCATATGTTTATGCATGCCGATTTTACGCATATATTGTTTAATATGTTTGCATTGTGGATGTTTGGTTCGGTAGTGGAACAAACTTTTGGTCCTAAAAAGTTTATAACCTTATATTTATTAGCTGGTTTAGGAGGTTTTATTTTATTTAATTTGGTAAATTATTTCCAAGTTGAGCAATTAAAAGAAATAATCCAATCGCAAGGAATAGGTTTGGGACAAATTTATGATGCAGCTAAATTATCAATGCAAGGCGCATATCATACCAACGCAGTTATTCAAAGTAGTCAATCTGCGTCAAGTATTTTAACCTATTTTGTTACACCAATGGTTGGTGCTTCAGGAGCAATTTATGGCTTATTGTTAGCGTTTGCGGTGTTGTATCCAAACGAAAAGTTGATGTTAATCTTTTTTCCAGTTCCAATAAAAGCAAAATATTTTATTCCAATTATGGTATTAATTGAGTTTTATATGGGATACCAGAATATCGGAAATGTAGCACATTTTGCCCATTTAGGAGGAGGTTTAATAGGTTTCTTATTGGCAAGAAAATGGAAAAAGAATCTTTATAGATGGAATTAAACTATGACAAATAATATCTTAGACGATTTAAAACTAAAATATTCTTCAGGAAATAGTGCAACAAAGTTAATTTATATCAATGTTGTGGTGTTTTTTACGTTACTGATTGTAGATTTCATTCTTCGTACTGTAGCGAATTCAATTATTAACACAACTGATTTGTTTGCATTGTCATCTTTTGATGATTTATTGACAAAACCATGGCAAATTTTCAGCTATTCTTGGTTGCATGGAAATCTTTTCCATTTGATTATGAATATGGTTTTGTTGTACTTCGTAGGCCAAATGTTTTTACAACAATTTCAGAATAGAAACTTAGTGACGTTTTATATTTTTGGAGGAATAACTGGAGGTATATTCTTTTTATTGTTTCAAAATATATTCAATTATTCACATTTATTAGTTGGTGCTTCTGCAGCTGTTTATGCCGTTTTTTTTGGGATGATTTCCTACAACCCAAAAATGCCTGTTCGTTTGCTACTTATTCCAACTTCGTTTCCATTGTTGTATGTAGGCTACTTTTTTATTGCTTTTGATGTATATAATATTATAGCAAATCAGAATGCTGGTGGAAGTATTTCGCATTTGGGTGGTGCGATTTTTGGTTATCTTTATATGAAACAATTTGAGAAAGGAAATGATTTTTTAGGTAACTTTATTATCAAAATAGAACAATTGATTCAAAAGAAAGACAAATCAACATTTAAAATATATAAAAATACTTCTTCAACTTCAACTCGAACAAATGTTCCGAAAGATGACTACGATTTTAATCATCAAAAAGTTGAAAAACAAAAGAAAATTGATGTAATTTTAGATAAAATTTCGCGATCAGGATACGAAAGTTTATCTAAAGAAGAAAAAGACTTTCTATTTAAAGAAGGTAGATAAAATGAGTGTAATCAGTAAGTTTAAACTAAATTATTTCAATCGTTTAGTACTAACAATAAATATTGTTTTTTTGTTGGTAGCTTATTGTGTTTATTTAAATAAAGTTTTTACACCTTCAGAAATACCTTATTTTAATTTTATCTCAATTGGTTTTCCAATTTTATTTGCATTCGGAACTATTTTTTTAGCTTATTGGTTATTATTTAGTTGGCGACATTTTCTATTGATTTTAATTCTTTCAGCTGGATTGTTTTATCCAATTTATTTATCTTATCCCATTGTACAATTCAATAAAATAGAAGCTAAAAAAGCCGATTTAACAGTTTTGACATACAATGCTCATGGTTTTAAGGATGAAGGAACGAAAGAATTTTTGATTAAAAATAAAGCGGACATTATGTTGCTTCAAGAGGCAAGAGAAGCTCAACAAAAGAGTTTGAAAAATAATGAGTTTAAAGATTATTATTCAGAATTTTATGGATTGTTAACGATTTATAGTAAATATCCAATTATCCAAACAAAAATAATAGAAACCGAAAATAGCGAAGATTTTAATGGACTTGCGGCATATGCAGATATTGATCTCGGAACCGATACAATTCGAGTAATCAATGTTTATTTGGAGCCTATGTATATCGATAAAACGATGGTAAAAGATATTATTCAATCAGAAGATTCGAAAACAGCTGAAATTTCGAGCAGAAAGGTCGAATTGAAATTGGTAAAAGGAATGCAAAAGCATCAAAAGCAGTTGGAAGCAATTATCCCGTATATCAAATCATCTCGTCATCCCGTTATTTTAGGAACAGACCTTAATGCTACGCCTATTTCGTATGAATACGAAAAATTAAAAAATTACCTTCACGATTCATATATAGCGGTAGGAAAAGGAGATGCTACAACTTTTCATGGATTTAAATTTCCAATTAGAATTGATTATTTATTTCATTCAAAAGAATTTACAGCTATTGAGGCAAATGTTATTCGTAAAAAATTTTCGGATCATTATCCTGTTGTTGTAAAATATAAATTTGCAGAATAATTTTTCCTATATTTATTTAATAATCAATCAAAATGAACCAAAAAGAAAGCTTTATTCAGGAAATACAAAAACGTTATTCCTATAAAAATGATAAAATAATATTAGGCAAAGCCAGATTAGATGGAGAAATTGTAGAAGAAGCTGAAATTTCAGTGGCATTAAAAACAATGAATCGTCATGGATTGATTGGAGGTGCAACCGGAACAGGAAAAACCAAATCTTTGCAAATTATCGCCGAACAACTTTCTTTAAAAGGGGTTCCGACTTTATTGATGGATATTAAAGGAGATTTGTCGGGAATTGGAGCAGCAGCAAATGCGGAAGATAAACATGCGCAAGAAAGAATGCAAGCGCTCGATTTACCTTATAATCCGCAAGGGTCAGCAGTGGAATTTTTGTCTATTTCTGATGAGCCAGGAGTTAAACTTCGTGCAACTGTAACTGATTTTGGTCCAATTTTATTCAGTAAAATTTTAGAATTAAATGAGACAAAAGAAAGTATAATCTCAATTATATTTAAGTATTGTGAAGATCGAAATTTACCATTGATTGATTTGGAAGATATTCGACGCGTTTTACAATATGTAACAGATTCAGCTGAAGGTAAAGCAGAATTAAATTCTAATTATGGAACAATTGCGCCTGCTTCATTAGGAGCTATTTTACGTAAAATTGTTGCATTAGAACAACAAGGTGCAACAAAATTCTTCGGAGAACCAAGTTTTGATGTTCAAGATTTATTGAAAACAAAAGATGGTAAAGGAATCGTAAATATTATTCGTTTGATTGATATTCAAAATCAACCCAATTTATTTTCCACTTTTATGCTGAGTTTGTTGAATAAAATTTATTCTCAATTTCCTGAATCTGGAGATGCTGATCAACCTAAATTGGTTATTTTTATTGATGAAGCGCATTTGATTTTTAAAGAAGCAACGAAAGCTTTATTAAATCAAATAGAAACCATGGTAAAATTAATTCGTTCTAAAGGTGTTGGGTTATATTTTGTAACTCAAGTTCCTGGAGATGTTCCTGATGCAGTTTTGAGTCAATTAGGGCTTAAAATTCAACATGCATTAAGAGGTTTTACAGCAAAAGATCGCAAAGAAATTACGAAAGCAATCGAAAATTATCCAACGACAACTTATTATAAGGCAAATGAGGTAATCACACAATTAGGAATTGGAGAAGCTTTTGTGACTGCTTTAGATGAAAAAGGGATTCCAACGCCATTAGCATATACTTATATGCGCGCACCAAATTCGAGAATGGATGTGTTGACTTCTGATGAAATAAATACGATTGTAGCAAACTCAGATTTAGTCAATAAGTATGCGAAGAATATCAACCGTGAATCGGCTAATGAGATATTATCACAAAAATTAGAACAACAAAAAAATAGTGAACAAACAAGTAGTAAAAAAACTCCTTCAAAAAGAGTTCCACAAGAAAAAGATTGGACAGATAATCCTGTTGTACGTGACGTAAGTCGTACAGCAACTCGAAAATTGATGGATTGGGGAATGAAAATGTTAACTGATTTTTTAAAAGGAAAAAAATAAGCAAGTGTACGCGATTTTAGATATAGAGGCGACTGGCGGAAAAGTAGGAGAAGAGTCAATCATTGAGATTGCTGTGTATAAATATGATGGAAAAGAAATTGTTGATCAATTTATTTCATTAGTTAATCCCGAAAAAAAGATTGACAAATTTGTACAAAAATTAACTCAAATTACCGATAAAATGGTGTTAACTGCACCAAAGTTTCATGAAGTAGCTAAGAGGATAGTTGAAATTACAGATGATTGTATTTTAGTTGGACATAATGTGATGTTTGATTATAGAATGTTGAAACAGGAGTTTGAACGATTAGGCTATAATTATGAAAAAGAATGGATTGATACTTTTGAATACAGTGAGAAATTAATCCCAAATTTACCATCATATTCTTTGGGTAAATTGTGTCAATCCTTAGGTATTGTGGTAACAGATCGCCATCGCGCTTCTGGAGATGCAAGAGCAACGATAACGTTATTCAAAATGCTTTTAGATAAAGATTCTGAAAAAATTATCACAAAGAAAACAGGTTTAAAACAACCTAAAAAAGCAAGTTCTAAATATCAGAAATTGTTAGAAAATCTACCGAATACGATAGGTGTTTTTTACATGTACAATAGTAGAAAACAGTTAATTTATATTAGTAGAAGTAATAATATCGCACGATCTATCAATCAAATTTTTACATCAAAAACCTTAAAAGCAAATAAATTAAAACGTTATACTCGCTCGATTAAATTTGAAGAAACTGGAAGCGGATTTTTAGCCGCTATAAAAGAGAATAATGAGGTTTTGACTAACCAACCAATGTATAATCTTAAACTAGTTGAAAATAAAGTATATCCGTATGGGTTGTATTATTTAGAATCGAAAAGAGGTTATTCACGTTTAGAAATAGGAAAAGTTAGAAAAGTAGAGCCTGTTTTAAAATTTAAGACGAAAGAACGTGCCAAAGAGGTTTTAGAAAAAATTGTTAATGATTACAATCTTTGTCAACAAGTAAATGAGGGAATAAAATCTGATGAATCTTGTTTTCAGTACAAAGTGAATAAATGTAATGGAGCTTGTATAAAGGAGGAATCTCGAGATGATTACAATAAAAGAATCAAGGATTTTATTCAAACGACAGAGTATCCTTCGGATACATTTTTAATCATTGATAAAGGTCGAAGTGGGATAGAGAAGTCATTTTATTTAATCGAAAATAAGGAATTTAAAGGATATGGCTATTACGAGTATCATCATCAGATAAAATCGCTTGAAAAGATACATAACATATTGATTCTAATTCAAGAAACAGATGAAATCAAGAATATGTTAAAATATTTTCTGTACAAGGTTTCGTCTAATCCAAGCCAAATTGTAATATTAAATTAAATTATTAGAAATAAAAAAAGGTCAGTTTAAAACTGACCTTTTTGTTTTATATGAAATTAAGATTATTTAATTTCTTTGAAGATTACTCGTCTGTTTTCTAAGTTTTTCCAAGCAGGACAGTTTGTAACAGGATTACATTCAGCCCATTTTAAATCAGATTTTCCTTTTCCAACAGGAGATAATTTTGTAGTGTCTACACCTTTGTTAGCTAAAAAACGAACAACAGAAGCAGCTCTTCTTTCAGATAATTTTTGGTTGTAATCCACTCCTCCAGCGGCATCAGTATGACCTTCAACTACGAATTTAAAATCAGGATTTGCTAATAAAACTTCAGCAGCATGATTTAATTTTTCGTAAGATTGTTCTCTAATACGATCTGAGTTATAATCAAATTCAATTCCTTCTAAAAAAGCATTAATTTTTGTTGCAACTTCATCTCCAGAAATTCTTACAACCTTTTCAGGACAACCTCCATTTGTTGGTGGACCAGGGATTGTAGGACATTTATCTTCGCTATCAGGAATACCATCTCCGTCAGAATCTAATGAACAACCAGATCCGTCTACACGGATTCCTTCTGGAGTATCTAAACATTTATCCCATTGATCACAAACACCATCACGATCTTCGTCAATACATTCAAATGGAGTTTGTTCTACAGGAGCTTTGTATGCTAATGGAGAAACCCATTGTAAGGCATCTTTATGTTTTCCTATTTTATAGTGTAACCCTAAAGAGAATGTAATCATGTTATCATCGCGTCCTTCTTCAGTATCTGCAGCAGTTATACCACCTGAGTTGTGATAAGGCATTGGTTTTCCAGATCCATCAAATTCTTCATCACCAGACATGTAGTACATTCCACGTAACTCTAAATCAAATTTGTCATTCAATTTGTAACGTAAACCAGCACCAACTTGAGAATAAATAGATTTATCAGAGATATCTTGATCAGTTATTAATGTAAAATTAGGGTCTCCTTGAGGAGCATAATTGTTTCTATAAGCTTTATAGCCATGTATTCCTACTCCAGCGTATAAATGCATAGCCCATTTAAATTCAGTTCTGTTATCAACTCTTCGTAATAAATTTGAGGCATTCAAATCAGCTAAAACTCCAATTGCTTGGTATTTAGTTTTACCATAAGCATACCCATGATATCCACTTAAAGCAGAATCATCAATATTTCCTTTTTGTCTAGTTTTACCAAATTCATATTGTAAACTTAAACCAAAAGCATGGGTGATTTGTTTATTAACTTGTAATTGAACATCGTATCCTGGAGTGAAATATTTTCCCATCCAAGAAACTAAGTCAGAATTTTGCAAAGCGTTTAAACCTCCAAAAGCAGAAATAGACCAATCGTTAAATTCCTTTTTACTGTTGTTAAATGGCTTTTCATCGTACTTGGTTTGTGCAGTAGCACATGCCGCAGCACCTAAGATTAATAAAGATAAAAGTTTTTTCATAGGTTAGAAATTATTATAACTAATATAAAGCATTACTAAATATATTTTACAAAACTAATGAATTAATAATTAATATCTTAAAAAAAGTATAAACTTTTGATAAAATCTCTTGTGTAATTTTGAGGGTGTGGTATTTTTAACAGTTTAGAATCTATTAATAGGCTGTTGTAGAATAATATATCAATATCAATTAATCGGTCAACGTAACGTTCATTTTCTTTTGGTTGGACATATACTCTTCCCATTTTTTGTTCAATTTTTTTTACTATTTGTAACAATTCAAAAGGAGAATAATTAGTCAATAGTTCAATTTTTTGATTGAGAAATAGATTTTCAGTTGTAAAACCTTCAGCGCTATTTTCTAAAAGATTTGATTCTTTTTTTATTACCCCAACCTCTTTGTTTATAAGAGATTTAGCTGTTTCTATGTTATTTTTTTTGTCACCTAAGTTTGTTCCTAGTAACAAAATGGCTTTATTTTGCGACATATATGCAAAAGTAATAATAAATTAAAAATGAAAAACTTTTTCGGGAGAGTATTCTCTACAATTATAGGAAATCTATTAACGGTTAGTGTATTTATCATTCTACTTTTCGTGCTAATTTTTGTTTCAGCTTTATCTAAACCTTCAAAGAGTGTAACAGAAGGATCAGTTTTAGAGATTTCGCTCGAAAATCCAATTATGGAGAGTGATATGGATCGATCAGTTTCTTTATTTGATTTATCAGAGGATACAAATGTGTTTTTGCAAGATATCATTCATTCGATAGAGGCGGCAAAGAATGATAATAAGATAAAAGGAATTAGTTTAAAACTTGATCAATTTTCTGGTGGGGCAACACAAGCTACAGATATTCGTAATGCGTTAAAAGATTTTAAAAAATCGGGAAAATTTGTTTATTCGTATTCAAATTCCGGTAGTCAGTTGTCTTATTATATTAGTAGTGTAGCCGATAAAATTTACCAAAATCCTTTGGGAGGTACACTTTTACAAGGATTAAGTTCTAATATTATGTTTTTCAAAAATGCGGGAGATAAATATGGAGTCGATTTTCAAGTAATACGTCATGGGCAATTCAAAAGTGCTGTTGAACCATATATAAGAACAAATATGTCTGATGAAAATCGCATGCAATTGTCTGAATTATTAAATGATGTATGGGGAAATGTAGCTAATTCAATCTCAACTTCTCGAAAAATTTCTCCAGAACAATTTAATCTGGTAACAGATAGTTTATACGCTTTTATTCCAGAAATTGGAAAGCAAAATAAAATTTATGATATCATTGCACAAGAGAATGATTATCAGAAAATGTTATTTACAAAACTTGGATTAAAACAAGAAAAGTCAAAAACTGATTTTGAAGTATTAGAAAAACATACAATTAAGGTTGAAGACTATTTTGAGACTATTACAGAAAAATCTGAAAAAGCTAAAGTAGCTGTGTTATATGCTTCAGGAACAATTACGGAAGGAAATGGTTTTGATGGAATTCAATCTAAAACCTATGTAGATGCAATCCGTAAAATTTCGCAAAATAATAAAATCAAAGCATTGGTTTTACGTGTAAATTCGCCTGGAGGAAGTGCTAATGCATCGGAAGAAATTTTATATGAGTTGATGCAATTGAAAACAAAGATGCCAATAGTTGTTTCGTTTGGTGATGTAGCAGCCTCTGGAGGTTATTATATAGCTTTAGCTTCGGATAAAATTTATGCGCAACCTAACACAATAACAGGATCAATTGGTGTTTTTGGAATGATACCAAACGCACAAAAATTATTTAATAATATAGGTTTAAACTTTGATGAAGTGAAAACGAATGCAAATGCAGATCAATTGAAGTCGTTAACAACACCCTTGTCACCAACGGCTAAAAATACGATGCAGAAATCAATTGTTTTAATCTACAGTAAGTTCGTAAATCATGTTGCAGCAAACAGAAAATTAACCTACGAACAAGTGGATAAAATAGGGGAAGGGCGAGTATGGTCTGGAACTCGTGCAAAACAAATTGGTTTGATTGACGATTTTGGAAGTTTAGAAACAGCGATTAAGGAAGCAGCTAAATTGGCTAAAATCGAAAAATATTCGACAGAAAGTTATCCAAAACGTAAAGATTCTTTCGAAGAATTTATGGATAATCTCCAAGGAAAAAATACCGAAGCTGCAATTGCAAAAGAATTAGGTTCGGATGGAATTAGAATTTACAAAGAAATAAAGTTGATGAATGAACAAAAAGGTGTTCAATTAAGATTACCTTATGATATTCAGATTCAATAAAAATCATAAAAAAGGGTTAAAAAAAAATTAACCCTTTTTTATTGCTAAAAACTTCCTATTTTAGTGAAAATATTTAGATGATTAAAAAATTAAATTCTCTTTTATAATCATCTAAATTTATTATACTTTTGTACATTCATTTTTAATAATACTGAGACATAATCAACGATGGGATTATTTGATTTTTTCACGCAAGAAATTGCGATTGACTTGGGGACTGCTAACACTTTAATTATCCATAATAATAAGGTTGTAGTAGATAGTCCGTCTATCGTCGCTATACATAGAAGAACAAATAAAGTTATTGCTGTTGGAGAACAAGCAAAACACATGCAAGGAAAAACGCATGACGATATAAAAACAATTCGTCCTTTGAAAGACGGAGTAATTGCAGATTTTGAAGCTTCAGAATTTATGTTGACAGAGTTCATCAAGAAAATTCCTGGAATTCAAGGTAAATTATTTTCACCTTCATTGCGTATGGTGATTTGTATTCCATCTGGAATTACCGAAGTTGAAAAACGTGCTGTTAAAGATTCTTGTGCACGTGTCAACGCAAAAGACGTGCGCCTTATTTACGAACCAATGGCTGCTGCGATTGGAGTTGGAATAGATATCACACAACCTAAAGGTAACATGATTATCGATATAGGTGGTGGTACAACAGAGATTGCCGTTGTTGCATTAGGTGGTATTGTATGTGACAAATCTGTAAAAATTGCAGGTGACGTCTTTACAAACGATATTGCTTATTATTTAAGAACCCATCATAATTTATATATCGGAGAAAGAACTGCCGAGCGTGTTAAAATTGAAGTTGGAGCTGCTGTGGAAGAATTAGAGCATGCACCAGATGATATGCCAGTTCAAGGACGTGACTTAATTACAGGAAAACCAAAAGAAATTACTGTAAATTACCGAGAAATTGCACGTGCATTAGATAAATCAATTTTACGTATAGAAGATGGTGTGATGGAAACATTGTCTCAAACTCCTCCAGAATTAGCTGCTGATATCTACAATACAGGTATCTATATGGCTGGTGGTGGAGCTATGTTGAGAGGTTTAGATCAACGTATTTCTAAAAAAACAGGCTTACCAGTTTTCTTGGCTGATGATCCTTTACGTGCTGTTGTTCGTGGAACAGGTATTGCACTTAAAAATATAGATAAATTCACTTTCTTAATGAAATAGAAGAGTAAAAAGCAATGCAATATATTCTGAATGCGATTAGAAGAAATGGAATGCTATTAATTTTTGTCTTTTTAGAGTTAATTGCATTGTTTCTTGTCTTTAAGAAAAATATTTATCACGAAACTATTCTCGCCTCTGCAAGTACATCTTTTACAGGTTATGTAAATGATAAAATTGCGAAGGTGACAAACTTCGTTCAATTACCACAAACAAATAAAGATTTGATGGATGAAAATGCGTTCTTGCGCGAGCAATTAGTGCATTTAGGTATTAAAGATGCGAAAACAAAAAAGTTTTATAAATCAGATACTTTAGGTTATCACCAAACATATTCTTTTGTACCTACAGAAATTGTAAATAATTCTATCATCAGAACACAAAATCTTTTGACTATTGATAAAGGAACAAATGATGGAATTGAAAAAGGGGATGGTATTATTACAAATAATGGTGTAATTGGTATTGTAACCTATGCGGGGAAAAATTATTCTCGTGCAATATCTTTATTAAACAAAGACATCAATATCAATGCCCGTATCAAAGGCAATCAATATTTTGGGACAGTGAAATGGGATGGGAAAGATCCTCGTTTTGTTCAGTTATATGAAATTCCAAAATACATCGAAGTCAAAAAAGGAGATACAATCGAAACAGACGGTAAATCGCCTGTTTTTCCAGAAGGAATTATTATAGGAAAAGTTGTAAGCAAAGGAATTGACGAAACGGGTGAAATGAAAGTTCAAGTAAGATTGAAACAAGATTTCGCTAATTTAGCTCAAGCCTATGTGGTAACTAACCTGAATAAAGTTGAAATTCAACAAGTCGAAAAATCAGATACTTTAACAAACACACAGAATGTTCAATAAAGATTTTTTAATCAACATTATTAAGATTATAATTTTAGCTTTACTGCAAGTTTTTGTCTTCAATCACATCAACTTTTTAGGAAGCTATCAACCATATATCTATATTGTTTTTGTGTTATTTTATCCACCATCTCAAAACAAATATGCATTATTGATCTTATCTTTCTTATTGGGATTAATGATAGATGTTTTTGAGTATACAGGTGGAATACATGCATTTGCTTTAACTTTTATAGCTTTTTTACGTAATCCAATTATTAAGCTGTTGGCAGGAAAACAAGATTATGAGATGGAATTTTTCTCTTTCAGTTCGTTTAGTTTTGCACAATGGTTGTTTTATTTGGTTATTTTGATACTTGCTCATCACGTAGTTTTATTACTTTTAGAAAACTTTAAACCATCTGGAATCGGATCTTTGATGCTAAAAGCTTTAATTAATTCGGGAATAACTTTTGTGTTTGTTTTCATTTATAAAATTTTATTTAAAAATAAAGTTGGAGTATGAAAAAGTTGATGGTTGTTTATGCGTTAATCCTGTTTATAGTTGTACTATTTATAGGACGTTTAGCGTATTTGCAATTGTTTACAGATCGATATACGCTGAATGCGTTTAATACATCTATCAAGCAAGAAATTGTATATCCTAATCGTGGTGATATCCTTGATCGTAACGGAAAATTATTGGTGAGTAATACTTATTCGTACGAATTAGATGTTATTCCAGCCAAAGTTGTGGACAAAGATGGAGAAGTTATAAATGATTTTGATAAAGCAAAATTCTCTAAAATGGTTGGTATTTCAACCAAACAATTCGATTCGATTTTAACTAAAATTACTTCAGCCAAAGATTATAAAAAATTATCTCCATATCCTTTTCTAAAAAATATTTCGCGCGAAAATTTTGCTCGAATGCAAGAACAATTGTACTTGTATCCAGCATTTAGTATCATCAAACGTCCCGAACGCAAATACATGGTAAATTCTGCAGGAAATATATTAGGTTATATAAACGAAGCTAATCAATCGTACATTAAAACAGATTCTACCTATTATCAACCAGGTGATTTAGTAGGAATTGCAGGTGTTGAAAAATCGTATGAAAAAGATTTGCGTGGTGTAAAAGGTGTGAAAAACTGGATTGTAGATCGAACAATGAATGTTGTTGGACCTTATAAAAATGGAGATTACGATCGTGCAGTAAAAAGTGGTAAAACAGTAAACTTAACTATCGATTTTCGCTTACAAGAATTAGCAGAACAAATGCTCAAAAATAAACGAGGAGCTGTGGTTGCAATTGATCCTACGAATGGAGAAATTTTAGCTTTAGCTTCAGCGCCTACCATTAATCCAAATGATTTTTTGAATTCTAAATTAAGAAATGCTTTAATCAATGACTCAATTTCTCGTCCTACCTATGATAGAGCTTTACAAGGATCATATCCGCCAGGTTCTACGTTTAAAGTTTTGACTGCTTTAGCAGGAATGCAAATGGGGACCATGACAGAGCAAACGACTTATGTTTGTAAGCACGGTTATCGATACGGACGTATGCATATTGGTTGTCACTGTGGAATGTATTATGCACCACAATGTTTAGAACGGGCAATAGGAAAATCTTGTAACAATTATTTTTCTGAAGCTTATCGAGATATTGTCAAGAAAGATCCCAATAATTATGGCGTTGGAATGAATGAATGGGCAGCGATTATGAATAGTTTTGGACTTGGTAAATTCATGGGAACTGATTTACCAGTAGGTAGTAAAGGTCTTATTCCAACGGAAGATTTTTATGACTCTCGCTTTGGAGAAGGGGTTTGGAATCCTTATCGAATTATTTTTAACGGTATGGGACAAGGAGATATCAATACAACGCCTTTGCAAATGGCAAATTTTACAGCTGCAATTGCGAATAAAGGATATTTTTATACCCCACATATTGTGCGTAGAATTGATGGAAAACCTCTGAAAGATTCTACTTACATAGTAAAGAAAAATACGTTAGTTGATCCGAAATATTTTGATATCATTCATAGAGGAATGCGAAATGTTTTCACAATAGGAACAGCTCGTGGCTTTGAAACAAGTAGTTTTGTTCAATATGGAAAAACGGGAACGGCACAAAACTCGCATGGACAAGATCACTCTTTGTTTATTCTTTTTGCACCTGCTGATAAACCAAAAATAGCCGTAGCTGCAATTGTCGAAAATGGACATTATGGAGCAACTTGGGCAGGTCCGATGACGAGTTTAGTAGCAGAATTATATCTTACAGATACGATTAAACGTACGCCTTTATTAGAACGAATGAAAAATGGTAATCTACAAGGAGAATATCGTCGTCAGTGGATAGATTATTTAAAGAGAAAAGGTTTGTATATAGAACCAGTGAAGAAAGATTCTTTAGGAACGAAAGCAGGTGAATTAAGAACAAATAAAGATTCAACAAAATTTAAAAATGAGTCAAAACAGATTACTAAAAGGAATTGATTGGACCGTTTTGATCCTTGGGTTTCTAATAGTAACCTTCGGAATTATGAACGTTTACAGTGTCAATCCAGATTTAGGTCAAAAACAGCTAATTTGGTTTGGACTTGGGATGGTCATGATTTTAATTTTGATCATTGTGAGTGGAAACAATCGTAATTTTTTCGAAATTTATAGTCCCGTTTTTTATATTGTCTCCTTAATCCTCTTGGTAGGGGTTTTGATTTTTGGTAAAGAGATTAATGGAGCAAAAGCTTGGTACCGTTTTGGTCCGTTGAGTTTGCAACCCGCTGAGTTTGCAAAAATTGGTACAGCTCTATTAATCGCTAATTTTATTAACCATTCTAATGCCAATTTAAAGGATATCAGTTTTGTAGGGAAAGTCTTGCTTGTTATTGCAATTCCAGTAGCTTTGATTCTGTTGCAACCCGATTTAGGATCAGTGATTATTTTCTGTTCGTTTAGTATTGCGTTGTATCGAGAAGGATTAAACCCATGGATTATTATCGCACCCATCATTTTATTGGTTATTTTCCTTATATCAATTGTACAAATTCCTTTTTATGTTTTATTAATTTTAGGATTTATAATTCTTACAATTGCACTATTAATTTTGGCTTTCAATTACAATCAAAATGTAATTGATGCGATGCATGGGATATTAATAGGACTATCGATTTTCTTTCTATTATTGATAGGAATTTGTTATTTGGTCGAAGATTTATCCGAATCAACGAGAGAATCTTTTGGACATCTTTTTCCTATGCGTGCTTTATTTTTCTCGGAACCAATCTTTTTTAACACTGTTTTCTTTGGATTAATTGGTTTTGCAATATCGATAATTCCTGTGTTAATTTTGAAGTTAACCGAACAAAAGGAAATGAATAATTCACCTTTCAAAACTCAAAATGGGTTGTCTGCAAACGTGTTGAATTTTAGTATTATTGTTTCGATTGTTTTATTACTATTTGCAAGTACGGTTAGTTTTATTTCACCTATTATTTTCGAAAAATTACCAAAACACCAAAAAGAGCGTGTAATGGTTTTATACGAAGGAGAAGCAAAATACCGCGATACTTCTGGATATAACTTATTGTATGCAAAAACAGCAATCGGTTCGGGAGAATTATATGGAAAAGGATATAATCAAGGAACGATTAAGAAAGGAAGATTTGTGCCTGAACAACAAACAGATTATATTTTTACCGCAGTAGGCGAGGAGTGGGGCTTTATAGGAAGTACAGCTTTGGTTATTGTCTATGCCATTTTTGTGGGACGATTATTTTTCTTAGCCGAAAATCAAAAGAATAAGTTTGCACGATTTTATGGATACTCGGTTGCGTCAATTTTATTCTTTCACTTTTTTATCAATATTTCGATGGTAATCGGACTTTTCCCAACAGTTGGAATTCCCTTACCATTCTTTAGTTATGGGGGAAGTTCTTTATGGGGATTCACTATTTTGATAGGAATCTTTTTAATTATTCATTATAAGAACAGTCAAGGATTTATATAAAAACATATAGATTAAAAAAGCCACATCCTTTTAGACTGCACCCAAAAGTTTGGACAGATTAAAAATTAATAATTATAAAAATGAGTTCGATATTGTATCGGGCTC